>JAAFHQ010000137.1 GCA_013298445.1 Chitinophagales bacterium
TGCAAATACTGGTGCATCAAGCCAATGTATTGATTGGGGACGTGTTTTTTGAAATCCAATTGGGTTTTAATGTCGTGGGGAAGATTGTCCAAATCATCCATTTGCTCAGGCGCTTTTTTGTTCAGGTGCCGCAGCAAAACCACCGCATAGGCAGGAATTAAAATGCGGAAGTACTTGCGTTCGGGCGCATCCAGGGGCAACATCGCGGTCAGTTTGATGGCCAGATTTCGACTGTGCTGCACTTGTTGGCACCACAAACGGCGGCCATCCCACCAACGTTCATAGGCGGTATTGGTGCGAAAAACCAGCAAAAAGGAGATCACAAACCCCAGCAGCGAGTGCATCACGGAAATGTTGCGCACGTGGCTGTTTTCGCTGAGTTGCCAAACCTCTATTTCCAGGTAAGCAATCAGCGCTGAATAAGCACTTATGAGCAAAATCATGGGGAATAGTTTGCGCACCGTGTCCTGGGAGTTGAAGCGGAATAAAAAAGAAAACCAGTTTTGGGTGCCATTGCTGACCATCGGGGCCGACAAGGCGTAATCGCCTTTGAGGCTGGTGTTTTCCATAGTATGTACAATTCTCCAGATGTAAAAAATACGGGACAGTGTTGAAGCGCTTATACGGAAGAGTGGGTTAAAAGGTTTCAAAAAATGACCGATTGTCAAAAAAAAAGCTCCGTTGACCCAAATTTGCCGTTCTTTTGCTTCAGCTTGCACATATCTCAGCTTGCACCATTTCTCATTCATCATTAAATCTTTATCTTAGCGGGAAAAGTCTGAAACATCTATGGCCAAAAGCGCAATAATTATAGCTACAGAACAATTTGTCACCGAATTGCTGTCCACCAAGTTGGATCCAAAAATTTGTTACCACAACCTTAAGCACACCCTCTCCGTGCGCAATTCTGCGGTGCAGATTGCCTCCTTGAGCGGAACTACTCCCGAAGAGCTAGAGCTGATTGAATTGGCTTGTTTGCTACACGACGTAGGCATCACTGAGGTATACCAGAACCATGAGCCAGCCAGTGCGCGTATTGGTGCTGATTTTTTAAGGGCTCAGGCGTATCCAGAAGACAAAATCAAGATTGTAGAAGCTTGTATTGTGGTGACCAATCCTGGCGCACGCCCCCAAGGCTTGTTACAGGAAATTGTACGCGACGCGGATTATGGCCACTTGGGCAGCGATGATTACAGCGAACAGTTGGACAATTTGCGGAAAGAGTGGAGCGATATTTTGGGACGTTGGGAAGAGGATAAGGATTGGTATCAATTGAATCTCGATTTTGTCAAAAAACACGAATACTACACCCCCGCCGCCAAAATGATGTTTGTGGCGATGAAAGAACTGAACCGCAAAAAGCTGAAAAAATGGGTAAAAGAAGGGCGTAAATCAGGAGGGAGTTCCAATACTGAAGCGAGCAGAGTTTCAATTGTGGAAAGCCGCAGTTCTCAAATGATGTTCAAAACCGCTCTGCGCAATCACATGGACCTGAGTAATCTGGCCGACAACAAGGCCAACATCATGCTTTCCGTGAACGCCTTGATCATTACCATTGCCATGCCCGTTTTGGTCAGCCAATTGCGCCAACACCCAGAGTACATTATTCCTTTTATCATGATTTTGGGCACTTGTTTGTCCTCCATGGTTTTTGCCACCCTGGCCACGGTACCCATGAAAATGACCGGCCTCACTGACATGGACAACATCAAGGCTGGCCGCTCCAATCTTTTCTTTTTTGGCAACTTTTACAGCATGACTTACGCCGATTACAAGTTGGGCATTCAGGAAGTGACATCCAAAGAAGAAAACCTGGAAGACTCGATCATGCGCGACCTGTTTTTTCTGGGTAAATCCCTGGGCCGCAAATACCGTCAACTGCGGATCTGCTACATTATTTTTATGATTGGTATGGTGGCATCAGTAGGGGTGGCGGGTGCAGAATACTTGATTTTTTTCCTGCAATCCTAAGACCCTGAGCCTGTAACAAATTTTTTTTCTGCATGGGTAAAATGTTATTGTTTTATTAAGTCTCGAAAAAAAATGTCGCTTCGCCTTATTTTTTCGTCATAAAAAGGATTTTAATAAACCAAATGAACAACACCATGCAGATCAAGCTCATGTTTTTAACCACTTTACGCAAAGCAGGGCCTATTTTTTTGTTGGCCTTACTCCTTCTCCATTCTTTTTCCTGTAACCGTACCGCTCAGGGCACGGCCATTGGTGCAGCCGCAGGCGCACTTGTCGGGGTATTGATTGCCGACGGTGACGACAATGCCAAAGGTATCCTCATTGGGGCTACCGTGGGAGGGATCGCCGGAGCCATTATCGGCAGCTACATGGACAAACACGCTAAAAAATTAAAGCAAGACCTTGGGAAAAGCGCGGAGGTAGAGCGGGTTGGAGAATCCATTCTGGTTACTTTTGACTCGGGCATCATGTTCGATGTAGACTCTTATGCGCTCAAGGCTTCTACAAAAGCTAATCTTGACAAAATGGCCGAAACGATGAAGGAATACGACAAAACCGAAATCATCGTCATGGGCCATACCGATGCTACAGGTAGCGATGAGCACAACCAAAAATTGTCGGAAAATCGCGCTGCTTCGGTTTCGCGCTTTTTGCAGCAAAATGGCATAACCGCAAAACGGGTAACGACCAAAGGTTTTGGCGAACAAAAACCAGTTGCTTCCAATAATACTACCTCAGGCCGGGAGCAAAACCGCCGGGTGGAGATTGCCATTGTGGCCAGTAAGGCATTGGTGGAATCGGCGAAGACGGATGCGAAGAAATAAGTAAGTTTTTATGAAAATTGTGAAGGAAGCCTTTGAATATGGGGCTTCCTTCACAGCTTTCCACCAAATATACGGCACTATAAATCTTAAAAAATAGTAGTTTTACGATAAGTATCATGCATAAAAGGCCAAATGACCCAAGCCCAACAAGACAAAATCCGCAAACTGCTCGCCGAAGCCGAGCTGGAGAAAGCACTCGCGGAGTGGGTTCAAGGGGTAGACAATGCCGATGTAGAACTGTTCAAAACCGCCACAGCCTTACAATCGCGCTACAGTAGGCTGGAAATCAGCAAAGCCAAGGGCATCCTCAGTCAGGATGCCTACAACCTGGAATTCAATCAAATTCAGGATTCTCTGCTGGACTTGCTCAACAACCAAAGCCAGTCCAACCTGTTGCACCTGCACCACAGCTATACCTGTGACCGCAGCCCGCAAACCCAGGCCATCAATGCCCAATTGCAAGGCAAACCAGAAGAAAGAGTGCAGTTTTTTTACCTCTACGGCGGCGACTTGCATTTGCACGCCGGGATGTTTCGGCGCATTGTACTCGACTTGGAGGGGCGCAGCCTGGATTACCTCAATGCTGGCCTGGCGAGCGCCTGCAAGGTCAAAGCCATCGAGATTACTTTTGAAGGCTATGAACCCCTGGAAGATTATAAAACGGAATTGCTCAAAGGGCTTTTTGCCGCTTTTGCACTCCAACCCAATCAATTGGGCCCGCTGTTGAGCCGTCGATTGAGTGATATCCTGCAGGCCAGCCCGCAGCTGCGTGACCTGGGCGGTAATGACTATGTTTGTGTGTACATCAACATTGACAAATATTCCTGGTATTCCGACCATACGCCGGAAGCGGCCCGTTGGTTTATGGACGAGTTTTGCAGTTCAGCGCTCACGCCCAATCAGCCTCGTTTGTTGTTTTTCTTTTCGGTCGAATTTGAAGAAGAGGACACCGATCTGGCCAACGATGTACGCGACAAAGTGGACGATAACCCAAAAATTCAGGCTTTGCCCGAACTCAACAAGGTAGCCCTTGCGGACATTGACCGCTGGCTGGGCAAGTACAAAAAAATTCAACCCGATCCACGTGAACGCAAAAAGATCCTGCAAGAGCGTTTCCCCGGTTCGGAGCATTACATGATTGATGTACAGGAGGCTTTGCAGGAATTGATTAAAAGTTATAATGATAAGTTGAGTTGAGAGGGTTGAGGGAGGTTGAGAAAGTTGAGGCTACCGCGAGCGACTTAGACGAAGTCCTTGTCAAAATTGCTTGCGGTAGCCTCAACTTTCTCAACTTTCCTCAACCTTCTCAACTTTTCTCAACCAGAATATATGAAACTCAAAATCCAAGATTACCGCCGCAAACCCTTTCACCCCAGCCAATATGTACTGGACGAAGGTTTGCAGTATGCTGTGGAATTGGCCATCGCCCTAGGGCAGCCGCTCTTGTTGACGGGTGAGCCTGGTACCGGAAAAACCAAACTGGCGTACAAAGTGGCCTATGATTTGGCCCAGGATAAATCGGCTGGTGTACAGTTCCTGGCGGATCCCTTGAGTTTTTATACCAAAACGACCTCAGCAGCGCGTGACCTGTTTTATACTTACGATGCGCTCGGGCATTTTCAATCGGCCAACATCAAACGAGAAGATGGTACGGCATTGGCCAAAACCGGGGATTTTATCGAGTTGCAAGCACTGGGCAAAGCCATTGCCCTGAGCTACCCCAACGTAAATGAACATGGGCACTTATTGGGTAGCCTGGTGGTAGATGGCCCACGGAGTACCGTTGTATTGATTGATGAAATTGATAAAGCCCCCCGCGACTTCCCCAACGACATCCTGAATGAAATTGAAAACCTGGATTTTCGCATCAAGGAACTGGACAACCGGGAGTTCCGACACCATGATAGCCAGCGCATCGTCGTGATCATGACGAGCAATTCGGAGAAAAACCTGCCCGATGCCTTCCTGAGGCGTTGTGTGTTTTACCATATTCCTTTTCCCCCGGCTGAACAATTGTTTGCCATTGCCAAAACACAGCTAGGCTTGGAGGAACAAATCAATCCTCAACAGGAAAAAGTATTGAACAAACTCATCGAATATTTCTACAAGGTACGCGAAGTGGCCGTACGCAAGCCACCCGCCACGGCTGAGCTGATTGCCTGGCTCAACATGATGGGACTACCGATGGATGTTCCTACGGGAGATTTAAAAGACTTGCAGCCGCTGCTGTTGCGCAATTTGTCCCTGTTGGTTAAAACCAGAGAGGATTTGAACGCGATTCGGAAGTGGATGAATGAGGGCTTTGTGGACTGGGTGTGAATACCCGATTTATGTTCTAGTAGTGGGGCAAAAATAAGTGTTCATTTTTCTTGAGCCAAAGGATTAGATAAGACACTTGAAATGAACCGTTTACTTAATCTAATCCTTTGGCAAAATGAACACTTATTTTTTTATCGCCCCCTAACAAAAAAAGCGGGAACGACCACTCAGTCATTCCCGCTTCCCATTTTCATACAAAACTATTCCTACTTATGGATTCGGCACAATGTCGCCGTGATCTCCAATTGGAGCAGCAGGCTCGCTGCTGTGGCCATTCATTCTGGCTTTGTCCTCAGGGAACTCGTAAGGCCGTGGGCCGATCAAACGTTCGAGGTCGGATTTCAGCAGGACTTCCTTTTCCAGCAAAGCCTGAGCAATCACTTCCAACTCCTGGCGGCGTTCGCGCAGCAGTTCTTTCGCCCGCTCGTATTGTGAGTTCACCATTTTGCGCACTTCATCGTCGATCAGGGTAGCAGTCTCATCAGAGTAAGGCTTTTGGTACGACTCATTGGAAAGCCCGTAGAAAGATACCTGGCCTACTTTTTCGTTCATCCCAAAAATGCTGATCATGCTGTAAGCCATTTTGGTCACCTGATCCAAGTCGTTTTGAGCACCGGTGGATATTTTGCTGAAGACGTTGTTTTCAGCTGCACGACCACCGAAGGTCATACACATCCGGTCGAGCAACTGCTCGGTGCGGGTGATGTTTTCTTCTTTAGGCAGGTATTGCGCATAGCCCAGGGTGCCAATGCCCCGTGGTACAATTGTCACTTTCACCAGCGGCGAAGCATGCTCCAGGTACCAGCCACAAACCGCGTGACCTGCTTCGTGGTAGGCGATGATTTTTTTCTCATCAGGAGAAATAAGTTTGTTCTTTTTCTCCAAACCACCAATTACACGGTCCAGTGCATAGTTGAAGTCGTCCATGTCGACCCACTTCTTGTTGCGGCGGGCAGCGATCAGGGCAGCTTCGTTACAAATATTGGCAATATCGGCACCAGCAAAACCAGGGGTCATTTCAGAAAGTACCCAGGCACTGATGTCATCCGATGTTTTGATGGTTTTGAGGTGAACCTTGAAGATGGCTTCGCGGCCTTTCAGGTCCGGGCGATCGATGCTGATCTGGCGGTCAAAACGACCAGGGCGCATCAAAGCAGAGTCCAAAATATCGGGGCGGTTGGTCGCACCCATCAGGATTACCCCTTTATCGGTACTAAAACCATCCATTTCCACCAACAACTGGTTCAGGGTGTTTTCCCGCTCGTCGTTGCCACCTTGGAAATTGTTGCGACCACGGGCACGGCCAATGGCGTCAATTTCGTCGATGAATACGATACAGGGCGCTTTTTCACGAGCCTGTTTGAAAAGGTCACGTACCCGGGAGGCACCTACACCTACAAACATTTCCACGAAGTCAGAACCAGAAATAGAGAAGAAAGGTACACCTGCTTCACCGGCTACGGCTTTGGCGAGCAGGGTTTTTCCCGTTCCTGGAGGGCCTACCAGCAGTACACCTTTAGGGATTTTTCCGCCCAGGGCGGTATATTTTTTAGGGTTTTTCAGGAAATCAACTACCTCGACCACCTCTTCTTTGGCTTCATCCAAACCCGCCACATCGGCGAAAGTGATGTTCACTTTGCTGTTTTGATCAAACAGAGCAGCTTTTGACTTGCCGATATTGAAAATTTGTCCACCAGGGCCACCAGCACCACCGCCGACCCGGCGCATGATGAAGATCCAAACCATTACAATCAGCAGCAATGGGAGAACCCAAGCCAAAATTTGCATCAGGTAATTGGTCTTGGTGGCGTAGGAAAGGTCAAAAGGGTTGTTCTCACCCTCTTTCACATTGTCCTGCAAAAATTTCTCAAAGCTTTCTACACTACCAATTTCGATGTGGTAATTGTACCGGTCCCCACCAAAAGTAGTTTTGGTGGCGTCCTTATACTTGGACAATGCTTCCTTTTTCAAATAAATATGCGCAACTTCCTTATTGATGACCTCGATTTTGTCGATGTCTCCGTTCTGGATCATGGCTCCAAGGCGATTGCGAGAAAGTGGCTCTGGGGCGCTTTCCATGTAAACGAGGTTGAGGCCCAAGAAGATTACCGCAATGATGCCGTAAATCCAAAAAGAGCTGAGCCGCGAACCACCGCCACCACCACCGTTATCTCGCTTATTGTTATTTTCGTTATTTTCCATAAAATAGTGCTTACAGCATGAGCAATTTTTGCAAGTTCTTCCTGGTTTGAGCTGAACTTGCGTTACAAATGAATAATAAACGCGATAGCATTAGAAATCGTTGCTTTTGTTCGACCAAATGCCAATACAATTCTATAAACTATCGTACTCGGTTATTGTTGCGTCGCCCCACAGGTCTTCCAACTCGTAGAAATGACGGGTTTCCGGATAAAAAACATGAACAACTACCGTAAAATAATCCAAACAAATCCACAAAGCATTGCGCTCGCCCTCCACATGGCTTGGCAACAAGCCAGTTTCTTTCAAGCGGCGTTGAACGTTGTCGGAAATACCTTTGACCTGAGTGGTAGAAGTTCCCTCACAGATGATAAAAAAATCGGTAGGAGCGTCTTCCAAAAGCCGGAGGTCAAGTCTTACAATGTGTTTGCCTTTGATTTCCTGGATGCTGTCAACGATCAGATCCGTTAGCTCTTCGGCTACGAGCTTACTGCGTCTTTTGACTTTTACTTGCGTACTCAAATCCAGATTTTATTAGTTTTGCGAATATAAATTAAGTCCAGGCTTGTCCAATCAGAATGGTTTTACATTTTGAATGCCCAATCCTGCTTTAAGTTACAAAAAATACCAGGTTTGCACCAGCAAAACACACTTTTTATCGGAAAAGTTCTCCTGCATCATGAGGAATTGCCCTCTACCAATACGTATGCCCAAGAACTAGTAGCAAAAAGCAAGCCAATTGAAGGAACTGTCATTTCGACCTTTCGCCAGCCCCAGGGACGTGGCCAAGTTGGCAGTAAATGGGAGAGTGAGCCGGATAAAAACCTCACTTTGAGCGTGATTTTGTATCCCAGCTTTTTATCCCCGAGTCAAAATTTCGCGTTGAACAAAGCCTTGGCCCTCGCTGTTCGCCATTTCATTGCAGAATTGATTCCACAACAGGCAGTTAAGGTCAAATGGCCCAACGACATTTACGTTGGAACGCGGAAAATTTGCGGCATCCTGATTCAAAACAGCCTGAACCGCAACGCCCTGGCCTCCTCGATTGTAGGCATTGGCGTCAATGTGAACCAGACAATTTTCTCCAAAGATATTCCTAATCCCAGCTCTTTGCAACTGGAAAATGGAAAAGAATATGATTTGTCTTCGCTCATCCCTTTGCTTTGTCAGCATTTGGAGGCGATGTACCTTCGTCTCAAAAGCGGACAGTTTGCAATTTTGGACGCTGAATACCTAAACCATTTGTACCGCTACCAGGAGTCGACGCTTTTCCAGCGCATCAATGGCAGTGTATTTTGGGGTAAAATCAGCGGCATTTCCAACAGTGGCCAATTGCTCGTTAGTGTTGAAGATGGAGGTGAAGAGGCTTTTGATTTGAAAGAAATCAGCATAGCAGCGATTTAGGAGAATGCCAGAAGTTGCCAAGCCGCTCGCTGAGCGAAGCCGAAGCGGAGGTTCGGCAACTTCTGGCATTCTCCTAAATCCTGGAACCTAAATCTGACATGAAAATCTCACTCCTTACTGTAGGCGATGAAATCCTCATCGGCCAGGTGGTCGACACCAATTCCGCCTGGATGGGCCAACAACTCAACCTGGCTGGCGCCCGCGTTGTCACCGTCATTTCCGTAGGCGATACCATGGAGGCCATCCACACCGGCATTCGCGAAGCCCTGGACCAGGGCGACGTGGTACTGATGACGGGCGGCCTGGGGCCCACCAAAGACGACATCACCAAAAAGGCCTTGTCGGAATACATGGGCGTGGACATGGTTTTTCACCAGGCTACCTTCGAACGCATCACCAAGATGTTTGAGGTTTGGGGCCGTCCCATGAATGAAGCCCACCGCCTGCAGTGTTTTATGCCCGCCAATGCCGAAATTTTGACCAACAAAATGGGTACCGCCCCCGGCATGTGGATGGAATACGCGGGCAAGGTCATCGTATCGATGCCCGGTGTGCCCTACGAGATGCAATACCTGATGGAAAATGAGGTGTTGCCAAAATTGAAAAAGTCATTCCCTGGGCAGCCCATCGCGCACCGTACCATCCTGACGGTTGGAGAAGGTGAAAGCCATATCGCTGAAAAGTTGGAAGACTTTGAAGAGGAATTGCCAGAAGGATTCAAATTGGCTTACCTGCCTCAAATTGGCCAGGTTCGCCTGCGCATCACAGGTACGGGCACGGATGAAGCAGCCTTACACCAGATTTTGGACGAAAAAGCCGCCATCATCAAAGCCCGTTTTGCGGACATCATCTATGGTTACGGTACTGAAACTTTGGAAGGGGCTGTCGGCAAAATGTTGAAGGAACGGGGCTTAAAACTGACTACTGCAGAAAGTTGTACAGGGGGATACATGGCGCACCGGATTACCTCGGTAGCTGGTTCTTCCGACTATTTTGTGGGCAGCGTGATAGCTTACGCCAATGAAGTAAAGATGCAGATTCTGGGTGTAAAGCCAGAAACGCTGGATACCCACGGCGCAGTAAGTGAACAAACGGTGATTGAAATGGCTGAAGGGGCCGTCAGGGTTTTGCCTGCCGATGTGGCCATCGCCATTTCGGGTATTGCGGGCCCGGGTGGTGGTTCGGATACGAAGCCAGTGGGCCTGGCCTGGATTGCGGTCAGCAATGGCCAAACGACCAAAACCTTCAGCATCCGGGCTGGTAAAGACCGGGACAAAAACATCCAGTACTTCACGGTACACGCCTTGAACCAGCTGCGACAATTCTTAAAGCAGTTGTAAAAGAATACTTATTGGAAAGTTTGGTAACTTTGCGGCACCAAATAATCCAAATTAAACGAAACTGTTTACCACAGATAAAAGCAGTGATGCCATTGAGCATGTTGATGCACACACGTCTAAGGTGTTCTAAGGTGTCTAAGGTGGTTCAATTAAAAACCTTCGAAGTTCTCAAAACTAAGTTAAGCTTATTTTTGAACCACCTTAGGCACCTTAGAGCACCTCAGAAATTATGCGCCTGCGGCGCTCAAATGTAAAGCTGTTTACTTTGTAGTGGTAACCGAAACCAAACAACATGGCGCAGTTCGAATTGATCATGCCCAAGATGGG
>JAAFHQ010000138.1:0-3233 GCA_013298445.1 Chitinophagales bacterium
ATCAGTGGTGTGACCATGCAGTTTTTTCCAGAGTTCATCGAAGCGTTGGCCGAGGTGAAAAAGGCTTCCACCTTAGCAAACTACGACCTTGGCTTTTTGTCTGATGAGGTCAAAAATGCGATTGTAGCTGCTTGTGATGAGATTATTGCGGGTAAATTCCACGACCAATTTAAGGTCGACATGATCCAGGGCGGGGCAGGTACCTCCACCAACATGAACGCCAATGAAGTGATCGCCAATCGAGCGCTCGAAATCATGGGCTACAAAAAGGGTGATTATGACCATTGCCATCCCAACAACCACGTTAACATGTCGCAATCCACTAACGACGCCTATCCTACGGCACTAAAAGTGGCTTTGATCAAAAGTAAATCCAGGTTGTTGATGGAATTGGTGGCCCTCATCAACAGTTTTCGGCGTAAGGGGGAGCAGTACCAACACGTCATCAAAATGGGACGCACCCAATTGCAGGACGCTGTTCCTATGACGATGGGGCAAACCTTTGAAGCCTACGCTGTGACGCTGGAGGAGGAAATCGACCGGATCGAAAACAATACCAACTTGTTTTTGGAAGTGAACCTGGGTGGTACCGCGATTGGCACAGGCATCAACACGTCTCCCAACTACGGTCGCCTGGTAATCGCGCACTTGAGGGATATTTCTGGCTTTAAAGTAGTGAAAGCCAAAAACCTGATTGAAGCAACCCAGGATACTGGTGCCTTTATTATGTTTTCATCTGCAGTAAAACGCCTGGCGATCAAGTTGTCAAAAATCTGCAATGACTTGCGCTTGTTGTCCTCAGGGCCACGTACTGGGTTTAACGAAATCAACTTGCCGCCCATGCAGCCAGGATCTTCCATCATGCCAGGCAAAGTCAATCCGGTAATTCCAGAGGTGGTCAACCAGATTGCTTTCCGG
The DNA here is from genome assembly GCA_013298445.1 of Chitinophagales bacterium. Lineage (GTDB taxonomy): Bacteria > Bacteroidota > Bacteroidia > Chitinophagales > Saprospiraceae > Haliscomenobacter. Next base: position 919 of record JAAFHQ010000138.1, read on the forward strand.
GTGATGGGGAATGACCTGACGGTGAACATGGCGGTTGAAGCGGGTCAATTGGAGCTCAATGCCTTTGAGCCCATCATTGGCCACTGCCTGTTTGAATCCATCAACATTCTTAGAAATGGCATGCAAACCCTGCGTACCAAATGTATAGATGGCATCACCGTCAATGAAAAACGCTGCTGGGATATGGTCAAAAACAGCATTGGCATCGTGACGGCCTTAAATCCGGTGTTGGGTTATGAGATTTGTACGGCTTTGTCCAAAGAAGCCCTGGCCAATGATCGGAGTATCTATGATCTGGTTTTGGAGCAAAACCTGCTTAGCCAGGCAGAGCTGGATGAGGTATTGTCGCCCGAGAATATGATTCGGCCGCAGCTTAAAGCTAAACAGTAAATAGTATACCTTGCTGCGATCTGATTATCAATCAAATCGCAGCAAGTATACTATTTACTTCTCGGCGTACACCGTAATACTCATTATCTCACCCATTTTCTCCTTGGCCAATTCAACATCGGCAGGGGAGAGGTATTGTTGCAGCAGCTCTTCAGGCAGCAGTATGGGTTTTTCTTTTTGGAGGGTGACGTTTTTGAAGCCGGCCTTTTCGATCAGTTGCAGGTAGTCCTGGCGTTGAATGGCACCGGAAACACAGCCGGCATACATTTCGGCAGCTTCTTGCAAGGAGGGTGGTAAGTCACCTTCAATAACGATGTCGGAAATGCTGAAGTGAGCACCGGGTTTGAGTACACGGTAAATTTCAGTGAAGACATTGGCTTTGTTAGGCACCAGGTTCAGTACGCAGTTGCTGACCACTACATCAACAGAATTGCTTGCAACTGGCAGATTTTCGATGTCGCCATGACGAAACTCAACGTTTTGGAAACCCAATTTGGCTACATTCGCCCGAGCACGGGCGATCATGGCTTCTGAAAAATCAACCCCGATTACCAGGCCTTTTTCACCTGTTTCATGGCGAGCCACGAAGCAGTCATTGCCTGCCCCGGAACCCAGGTCGAGTACGGTGTCGCCTGCCTTGATTTTGGCAAACTGAGTGGGTAAACCGCAACCCAAGCCCAGATCCGCGTCCTGATTGTAACCTTCCAGGTTGGTGTATTCATCCGCCATCAGGGTGTACACTTCGTCGCTGGGACCGCAACAAGAGGTATCACAACAGCCACTGGCTTTGGTAGTGGATTGGGCAATGGCGCTGTATTTGCTGTGCACCAATTCTTTTAATTCTTGCTCGTTTCGCATCGATCGTTATTTTACGATTAATTATATCGCAATATTACGATTGACTTTGCAACATGTCAAGTCTTTTTTGAAAAAAATGTATTTTTGATCAAAAAAAGAAACACCTGCTTATCAGTATCAAAGCCAATTTGTTAAAAATGAACGAAGTAAAACCATACGTCCAGGAACTGGAAAAAGTCTACCTCCAGCATGGCAATTCTGCCAATGCCGAGGGGATGTCGCGTTACATGAAGGAGCGGTTTCCCTTTTATGGGGTCAAAACGCCACAACGTCGGGCTTTAGCTGCTGCTTTTATTGCTGAGCATGGTTTGCCTCAGGGAGAAGCCTTGAAAGCCCTGTGCCGTGCTTGTTTTGATTCAGAGTACCGCGAGTTGCACTATTTCGTGGGTGATGCTTTGAGCAAAAAAATAAAAACCCTGGATGTTTCTTTTTTGGAGGTGTTCGAGGACTTGATTGGCCAACATTCCTGGTGGGATTCAGTGGATTTTCTGGCTCCTAAACTGGCCGGGGGGCTGTTTTTGCGCTTTCCCGAACAGATTGCGCCATACACCGACCGCTGGATCGAGAGTGAGAATTTCTGGTATCAACGCGCTGCCATCATTTTTCAATTGGGGTACAAGCAAAAAACCGACGCCCAGCGCTTGTTCAAAAACGTACTGCGCCGGGCGGATAGTAAGGAGTTTTTTGTACAAAAAGGGGCAGGTTGGGCTTTGCGGGAATATTCCAAAACGGATCCGGCAACGGTGAGGGGCTTTGTACAAAGCCATAAACTAGCTGCCTTGACTACCCGGGAAGCATTGCGTTTGCTGGACCTTTAACTTCAGTTTACACTTAAAATTAAAAGTTAAGGCACAGCGCCAGAACTCCCCTCCGAAAGTTTCAGACTTTCGGAGGGGTTTTGCCTGCACCATTTTGCGCTAAAGAACTTTTCAAAAGGGTGTACCTTTTGAAAAGGAGTTTTAAAGCTTACCCCGCCTTTAAAATATTTGGTAGTGTATTTTACGCATTCTGCGCAATGGCTACCTTGGTACTGTAAGCATACGAAGGCCGCTCTAACACTGCTTGAA
>JAAFHQ010000138.1:3243-10382 GCA_013298445.1 Chitinophagales bacterium
ACACATCTCATCTTCGGTGAAAGCGCGCAATTGGGTCTCATCAGTTCCAATGGAGTGATAAAGACCATTGCCATTTTCTTTAAAGTACTCGGCACTCCAGGTAAAACACCAGCTATCGGTAAAATTGTACTGATAATGGTTCTCACGCTTGAATTTACCTTTTGGGGTATCTACCTCATGAACCGCCCTTGGATTTGCCTGAATATGAGGAATGTAGGTGTTGGCATCGATAAAATCAAAAACCAAGATACCGCCGGGTTTGAGTACTTTTTTGACGTTTTGGAAGGTGCTCAAGGAATCGGTATTTTTCAGCAGGTAGGAAACACTACGGGCAGTACTGAGCACTGCATCAAAAGTATCGGGGACTTGAATGTAGCGCATGTCCTGCTGGTGGAACTGGCCTTCGGGTAAAATTTCCCGGGCAAAATTCAACATGTCTGCGCTCAGGTCCAGGCCCTGGTAGCTGTATCCTGCTTCGACCAAACGGCGTCCCAATTGTCCGGTGCCACAGGCGACTTCCAGCAGGGATATAGCGTTAAAATCCGCCAGGATTTTTTGGTAATACTCAAATTCTTCATCGTAGTCAATCAGTCCCTGATACATCAAGTGGTACACTTCGGCGAACTCGGTATATAACTTACTCATGGTTAGAAGGTTGTTAGGTTTAAAAACGGAGGCAGTACAAATTTGAAGGATAAAAGGTTCCTCCGCGCTGAAATTTCCCAAAAAGTACTAATTTCCGCAAAGATCAGCCTAGCCATGAAAGCATCCATTGATAATTTTTCCATTGCCTCGGCTCAATACGCTCAATTCCGGCCAGACTATCCCCTCGAATTGTACCATTACCTCTACGCCCGGGTCAAACATTTTGATTGCGCCTGGGATTGTGGTACGGGCAATGGACAGGTAGCTCTGGTGCTCGCCGAACGATTCAATCAGGTGCAGGCCAGTGACCTGAGCCCTGCCCAAATCGAACAAGCGGCCCCACATCCGCGGATTCAATACAGTGTTTGTCGGGCGGAGCAAAGCCCTTATGTCGATCATCAATTTGACCTCATCACAGTAGCACAAGCCTTGCACTGGTTCGACTTCGGGGCATTTTATGCGGAGGTAGGCCGGGTAGCTAAACCGGGAGCTTTATTGGCGGTTTGGGGTTATGGTCTGCTGAGTGTTCACCCTGAAATTGACCCCTGGATTCAACATTTTTACCGCTCCATCATCGGCCCTTATTGGGATGCCGAGCGGCACCATATTGATGAGGCTTACGCCCAGATTCCCTTTCCTTTCTCAGCTGTTGAACAAACCTATTTTTCCATCCACAAACGCTGGAGTCTGGAGCAATTTTGTGGGTATTTGGGCACCTGGTCGAGTGTCAAAAAATACATTCAGCAACACAATGAAGACCCCATAGCGCAACTTCAGTCGCAACTACAGGCCTGGTGGCCGGAAGGGCAGGTACTAGACATCCGTTTTCCCATCTTTCTCAAAACTGGCCAGGTTTGAAAACTCCACAAATTGGCCTTTGGCCCGCCATAGCCCTGGTAGCGGGCAACATGATTGGTTCAGGTATTTTTCTATTGCCGGCCACCCTGGCGGTATTTGGCCATTTTAGTTTGTTGGGGTGGTTGGTGTCTGGGACGGGGGCATTGTTATTAGCCCACACCTTTTCACGGCTTAGCCGTCAAATTCCGGTGAATGGCGGTCCATATGCCTACACCCGGGTCGCTTTTGGTGATTTAAGTGCATTTACCGTGGCTTGGGGTTACTGGATTTCACTTTGGACGGGCAATGCAGCCATTGCCATTGCTTTTGTAGCCAACCTCACGCCATTTTTTCCAGCACTTGGAAAGAACTCTACGTATTCTTTGCTAGCCTGTTTGGCCTCGATTTGGGTAGCCACGGGCATCAATCTGCGGGGAGTACGTGAGGCGGCACAGTTTCAGCTCCTGACAACCATTTTGCGCCTTTTGCCCATTTTGTTGTTGGGTACCTGGGGCTTCAGTCATTTCAAGTGGAGCAACTGGGCGGTAGACCCTCAACCTTTTTCCCTGGGAAGTATGGCCCTACAAGGAGCTGCCTTGACCTTTTGGTCTTTTTTGGGCATCGAATCGGCTACGATTCCTGCTGCCTCCATCCGCAATCCTGAAAAAAACATCAGTCGGGCCACCTGGTGGGGTACGGTTTTTTCAGCAGTGGTTTTTGTAGCGTCCTGCTCGGCGGTAATGGGCATTTTGAACCAGGAGGAGTTGAAATCTTCGGCTGCCCCTTTTGCAGATGCAGCCAAAGCTTTGTGGGGCATGCCAGGCTATTATGCGATTGCGGCGGCAGCGGCTTTGGCCTGTTTGGGCGCGTTGAATGGCTGGATTTTATTGCAAGGCCAAATTCCTTACACAGTGGCTAAGGATGGCTTATTTCCTACTTTTTTTGGTCGCGAGAATAGGAGAGGGGCACCTGCTCAAGCCTTGGTTTTGTCAAGTGTATTGATGTCGGTGATGGTGTTTTTGAATTACAGCGACTCTTTGCAGGAACAATTCAAAAAAATGATCCTGTTGGCGACGCTGGCCAATTTGATTCCTTATTTGTTCAGTGCGGTGGCCGAATTGGGCTGCTCGTGGCGGGAGGGGAATTTGAGTTGGAGGGTGCATTGGCTTTTGGGGCTGCGCTCGATGGTCACATTTAGCCTGGTTTTGGCCGCGATAATTGGGACAGGGTGGGGGACAATTGGGAGTGGGTTGATTTTGTTGATACTCGGGGCTCCTGTTTATGTGTGGCTAAAAAGGACCACTAAGTCATAAGAATGGGTATCAAAGTGATTCAGAATTTTTTGAAAAACCAAAGCGACATTTCTTTATCACAGAGGAAAAAAAGAGGACACAAAGGACACAGAGCGAAGCGTCGTCAACGTCTAACTTTGTGTTCTTTGTGTTTCTCAGTGCTTTCTCTGTGAAAATTATGTCGCTTTGGAATTATTTTGAGAATTCGGGATGATTCATGTTTGTGCTAATTGTGTCGCTTTGGTATAAATCCTCAATAACCTTGTGCCCTTTACTGCTGAATCTTCCGAATCAACACCGCCCCATTCTCCTCAAAATCTGCACTCATCACCAGAATCTGCTCACGCACCCCATCATTGATCGAAACGGCTACAGTATTGGGTTTTATACTTCCCAGATCATCCGCTTGCAGGATCAAGAAGTTTTCATCGCCAGACAACTTGACCCGGTAGTTGGATTTGTTTTTGGAGATGCGGTGTTGCTTGGCCAGTTGCTGGCCATTAAAAAAGAGCGTAATCACATCGCCATCTTCGGTGCCATTGTCCCACACGCTGATGGTCAAATCTGGTGATTTTACTTCTATACTGCGTTGGAGTTTGAGTTTGCGCCCTTGATTGTTGAGGGCGGTTTGGGTTTGCAGGCTGCGAATACTGGCTTTTACATCTTTATCCAAAATGGGTTTTTCCAGGTATACTTTTCCTGGTGCACAGGCACCCGCTTTTTGGGTTTCGGTAGCGTCCATCCGCCCCTCCCATACACCGTGGAAGCCAAAACGATTCACGTCTTCGTCCAGGCGGAGTTTTAATTTTTTGATGCACCAGCGCCAGTTGGGGTCGGTTTTTTCAATGACGCCTTGCTCTTCAATGATCAGGGAGTCACGGTTTTCGTTGAGTTTCCAATTCAACATCTGCCGGGCGCTGCCACCATTTTCTTCCGACATGATTTTGGCAAATCCTTTACCTCCTTCCTTCAACTCCAGTTCATAATAAAACTCATAGGAGCGATCGGTTTGGGAGAGCTCTCCCGTCCAAATGCCTTCAGGTGCAAAGGTATCGGCACCCACATCCAACTGGTTGCTATCTGCTTCTTTGACCAAACGCATGGTGCCTGGTGAACAGTTATCGGACATCCAGCCGCCCTGGAGTACCCAGATGCCATCACCGGTAGTGCCCAGGCGCAAACTGGCGTATTTGAGGCACCAGCCGCCGCCCTTAGGGGTGACTTGTGCCAATTCTTGTAGCACCAGTTTGCCGCCGCCTTCCCAGGTGCCTGCGATGGAGAATTCAGCGCTGGCCGTTCCATCCTGGGTAATGGAAATTGCTTTGCCCGTCAGGGTGGTACCTTCTTGTTGCAGGTCCAATTGATAGGAAAAAACATTGGGCCTGCCATTCTGCATGACCGTTCCTACCCAAAAGCCACTTAAATTTTGTGCTTGAAGTCCCAGCGCGCATAGGACTAAAAAAAGTGTAAGATTCTTTTTCATAAGCATTTAGACTGGGGGTTGATGAAAATCAGTTATAGCTGTAACAAAAGTCAAAGTATGGGCTATTTTCGCCGATTACTTTTGACACATGCTCGTTAAACACATACTTAACGACAAGAACAGATTTTTTTACATAAAATTCCCTAAAAATGAAAATTGATATCCAAGCTCCTTTTCAAATTTTTGACCATATTCGAGAAATGATCGAAGATAAACTCAACAAAATGAGTACTTTTTATGAGCACATCCTTGGTGCTAAAGTCTTCCTTCGCGATGAGGTAAACCCTTTTTTACACAAACCTAGTCGGGTGGTAGAAATCCAATTGGAGGTGCCTGGCACTACTTTTTTTGCGGAATCTACTGAAGAAACTTTCGAACAAGCCTTGGCTAGCGCCGCTGACAAAATCAAAAAACAGGTGCTGAAACATAAGGAGAAAGCGGAGGTTTGAAAAATGAAAAGTGAAAAGTGAAAAATGAAAAGCAGGTAAACCATTAGTTTTTCACTTTTCACTTTTCACTTTCTCCACCCCCTCCTTCCACTTCGGGATCAAAGCCCGGATCTTGGTCATTGAAATGGGTTTGACCACGTAGTCATTCATTCCTGCCGCAAAACAAGCTTCTTGATCTTCGGGGGCTGCTGCTGCAGTCATTGCTACTATATAGGGTTGAGCAGTGTTGAGTTGTCGTAGTGCGCGGGTTGCTTCGATCCCGCCCAATTCAGGCATTTGTACATCCATAAAAATAAGGTCGTAATCCTGTTGGGCCAGTTTTTGGATCACCTCATTGCCATTGTCCACAATGTCGATTTGGTACCCAAAATGTTCCATGATGCGCACAATCAATTTTTGGTTGAGTATATTGTCTTCAGCCACCAAAATACTCAATGGGTATACATCGGCTAATTTACCTTCTTCTCCCCCTCGGTTATCCGGTATTTGAATAAGCGGAATCCCCGCTTCTAGTTGCACACAAAAGGTGAAGGTGGTACCTTGGTTCAATACACTTTCTACTTTAATTTCACCGCCCATCTTGGTGACGATGGTGTGCGTAATCGCCAAACCCAGGCCAGCACCCCGAAATGGGTGTTGGGTTGCCGTTTTTATTTCGGAAAAAGGCCGAAACAATTTAGGCAGGTCCTCTTCTGCGATTCCAACACCGGGGTCTTTTACCTCAAAAACAATACAAATTTTGCCCGGTATCTGAACCGCTTTTTTGGCAACTTTGATTTCTATGGTTCCATTGTTCGAAAATTTGATGGCGTTGCTGACCAGGTTAACGATCACCTGCCGCAATCTATAGGCATCACCCCTCAGGTTTTGTGGCGTATCGGGAGCAATAATCAGGTCCAGGGCCAATTGTTTGTTGCCGATTTTGGGCTCATTGCTGAACAATTTGAGGGTGCTGTTCATCAAGGTACTCAATTGGAAATCCTGGCTTTCTAAAAACAACCGCCCCTGGTCAATCCGCGACATGTCGAGTACATCACTCACCAAACTGAGCAAATGCCGACTACTGATGCTGATGGTTTCCAGGTATTCTTGTTGCCGGGGTGTAAGTTCGGTCTCATTGAGCAAATCAGAGGTGCCAATAATGGAATTGAGTGGGGTACGAATCTCGTGGCTCATGTTGGCCAAAAACTCGGTTTTGGCGCGTTCGGCTTTCTCTGCCTTCTCCTTTTCCTGGATGATCTCTTCTTGCGAACGTTCCAAACGTTCGGTGGTTTGAATCAGCACTTCCCTGTCTTTCTCATAACTGCTTTTGAAAAACGAAATGGTAAGTGCCAAAAAGACTATCCCGAAAATATAGGTATTGAACAAATCCAGTTGTAGTTGTAAATCAGTCTGGTAAACCCGCAAGGTTTCAGGATGATACAATTCGATCAATAAGAGTACCGTAGACAAAAGGGCTAATGCAATAAAAAACAGGGTATTGCCTCTTTTTTTGATCAATAAAGCTCCTAGTACAGCGAACATGGCCATCAACACCAACGAAGGCCCCCGGACGCCATAGTTAGCAAACCAGGAAATGGCCAAAAAAACGCCAATTGTAGCCAAAAAATAAGGTCGGATCTCTCGAAAAAGATTTTTGTAACGCGACAAATAAAAACAGATGGCGCTGATTAGCATCGTTCCACCGAGCATCGAGTTGACAAACCAGTGGATGCCAATCGCGATGTTCTGAATAAGCCCAACTCCCACGCTGACGAAAGTGCCAAAAGTAACAATATCAGATAGTTTGTTCTCTAGAGGTACCGTGGTATCGTTCAAACGCAGGAAACGGTTTAGGAAGTTTTTCATAGGAGCGCATTGATATCATTTCCTTGCAACCTAAAGTTAAGGAACATTATTCATATTATATAATTTTTGAGCTTAATCGCCCAGATTAAGTCTAATGCACAGAATATTCCGAATTGCGCAGCATTATTATTATGTTTGTGGGAAATTATACTTGCAACCTATGAAAGTGTTGATTTTCGGATTGGGTAATTTTGGTGCATCTCTGGCTTTTCAGTTGACTGAAATGGGTCATGAGGTCATTGCCATTGATAAAAACCCGGACAAAGTAGAACTGATCAAAGATAAAGTAACCCACGCGGTTACCCTGGATGGTACCAACCTGGTTGCATTGCGCAATCTGCCTTTAAAGGACACTGATGTTGCTGTTGTGGCCATTGGTGAAAATGAAGGTGCCTCTTTGATGACTACTGCCAACCTAAAAACCCTGGGAGTAAAACGTGTCATCAGTCGTTCTTTGTCCAATACCCACGAAACAGTACTCGAAGCAATGGGCATCCAGGAAATCCTGCACCCTGAGTTGGAAGCTGCGGAGCGCCTGGCCAAAAAACTCAACCTTAAAACGGCCATCGAATCTTTTGATTTGGA
>JAAFHQ010000015.1 GCA_013298445.1 Chitinophagales bacterium
ACCAAATGCTCTTTGACATCAAAGCCAGTGATGTTGGTAACGTGGACTTTTTTGCTGAAATACTTTTGAAAATCATTCATAAATACCCAGCCCAGGTAAGAAATGGCGTACAACACCAGGCAATACAGGTGCTGAAACCGGTGGATACCCATTTTGTGCTGCGAAGGCGCCAGACGGAGCAGTTTGGTTTGGATGATGTCCGCATCAATGCCGTCAATATTGGTGAAGGTATGGTGTACGATGTTGTGTTTGGTCTTCCAAAAGAAGGCATTGGCCCCCAGAAAATTGAAGGTGTAGCCCAGGATATTGTTGACCGTATTGTTGTTGGAATAGCTGCTGTGGCAGGCATCGTGGCAAACGTTGAAGCCCAATAAAGCCCAGTTGAATCCAAACAGCAGGCAGAGCAATACCCCTACAATGATGGATTGAGGCGTAAAAAAAACCAATTGCACATACAAATAAAGCCAGGAAGCAAAAAGAATGATGGTCTTGGTATAAAGGCGAGCATCCCCTTTGGGGCTGATTTGTTGTTTGGCAAAATACTGCTGAACTTCTTCGCGCAGAATGGCATAAAATTTTCCCGAAGGACTAAAAGTGACTTTTTTCATTGAGTTGATGCGGAACTGATGACTAAATGGTGATTGGATTGGGCTTTAGAAATCGTTTAAAAAACAAAGGTAAATACAATTCAGCGCTTAATTTGTTAAAGCTGCTTATTTATTGTGATGGGCAAAGGTGATTAAAGTCACTTTCGCTCAGCCAATTGGCTAATCTTGCGGGGAAGGTTTTCGGCAGGGAAGAAGAGCAAAAATTCGATGCGCCGGTTGCGCGATTGCCCTTCTGAGGTCTCGTTGGAAGTGCTGGGATCAAACTCCCCCCGGCCACCAGCCACGATGCGATTGGGGCCAAGTTCCTGGCTATCTACCAGGTTGCGTACTACCGTGGCGGCCCGTAATGCAGTGAAATCCCAGCTGTCCAGGTTTTTGCGGGAGGCAGCCAGGTTGTCGGTATGGCCGAGTACATGGATGGACAAAACCGGGTTGGCATTCAACAAAGTTCCCAGCGTTTTTAGTGCGGCTAAGCCCGTGGGTTCGATGCGATTGGAGATGCCCGTTTTGAACAACAACGCCTCAGTTAGGGCGATTACTATTTTTCCGTTCCGCACTTCTACACTGTACTGGGCCACCGGAAATTTAGCCAGGGAATCCTGGAATTCTTTGGCAATGACCTGCAAAGTTTCTTGCTCCTGTTTCAACAAGTCCCGAATGGACGCGACCTGGTTTTCCAATTTGCTGATCTGTTCGTTCTTGTTTTTCAAGGCGTCGCTGAGGGAAGATTCTTTGCTCAATGCCTGATTTTGAGCTTTGTCTAACTCTTCCTCTAACTCATCCAGGCGCTTGAGGTATTTGTCCTGGGTGGCCAGCAAGGCATTGTTTTCCCCTTTGCGTTCTGCAATTTGCAGTTGCATGCGGGTGATTTCGTCCCGGCTGTTGCGCAGTTGTTCGTTGAGGGTGCCAATCTCCGTTTTGTACGATTGCTCCATTTCCAGCACTTTTTTATTGGAAATGCCACAGGCGGAGAGTAGGAAGAGCAGGGCGAGGAGGTATATGGTTCGCATTTGATCGATCATTTGATAATGACGAATTTTTCGAATGACGAATGACGAATCATGCCAGAGTCTGGCGGCAATTCGTCATTCGTCATTCGAAAAATTCGTCATTATTGAAGTCTAAAACTAGAGGCGCCCAACATCCCAATATCCGTAAATACCGAAACGCGGTAAAACCCATCGCGCAATTTTTCTTCCAGCTCGTGACTGAAACTCAGGCGTTGGGTGGCGGTGATGTTGACGTCTTTGGCTTTTACCGCCATGATGTCCATGCTAGCGCCATTGACTGTGGCTTTTTCCTGAATATTGGAACCCTGGATGGGCACACCTTTGTCGTCGGTGATGACCATGTACACGGGGCGAAGGCCCTGGTATTCCTGGGGTACATCGATCAAATCGAATGACACCTTAACTCTGCGCGCTTTACCCGAAGCAGCTGTTGCCTTGGGCTTGCGGGCTTCTACTTCCACCTGAAAACCAGAGGCTTTGAAGTTGGCCAGGGTCAAACGTTTGAGTTCACTTTGCATGGTTTTGTTGAGGTTGCCCAGCGAGGTGTTTTCGGTGCGGGCACTGCTCAGGTCGCGCTCCAGCTGGCCGGTGCGTTCTTTGAGTTCCTGGTTTTCGGCTTGCAGGTCACCGATGACTTGTTCCAGATTGGCTTTTTCGGCCAACAGTTGCTGGATTTCTCCTTTCAGGCCATTCACCTCGTTGAGGCGATTGCTGCGGTTGGCTTTGATTTCGGCGTCTTTGCGCGCCAGGGCGCTTTGGGCATCGGCGAGAGAGCCTTGCAGGGTCTCGTTTTCACCGGCCAGGGTTTGATAAGCGCTTTCCAGGCTATCTACTTCACTCGCCAGGTCTTCTTTGAGCTCGTTGAGGCTGCTCAATTCCTGGCTCATCGTTTCGTTTTTGGCTTGCAGACTCGCTTTGGCTTTTTGTTGCGAGAGTCCCCATGCACCTGCGCCCAGGGCGCCTAGTCCTAAAATTAAAGCTACAATCAGTAAAATCCGCTTTGAACCGTTGTTTTGGCTGTTCTCCATAGTTGATTTAGTTTTTCGTCTCCAGCCAAGTCAAAATATCAGGATACATTTTGCTCAGGCTGCCCGCAGTTTCGCGACTCAGTCTGATGCCGTTGACGAAAGGAACGAGCTCAAAGGTAGCAAAACCCGTTTGGTTACTGAGCTTGTTAAAAGCAGTTTTTGCCTCAGTGTAGCTATTATATCGGCCAATGGTATAAAAATAGGTGCCATTTGACAGGGATTTTTCACCCATCGCATATCGGTCCTGGCTCAACAAGGGATTTTGCAGCACGCTGGTACTTTGACCAACCTGAATCCGAAACACCAGTCCGCTGTCTTCAGTGTATCCACTCAGCCAAGGTTCGGTTTTACTGCTGAGGGCCGATTCCCCCAAGCCGCTCAACTGGAAGGTGAGGGTTTTAAAATTGCTGGTAAAATCGGGTGGTGGTGGTACGCTGTGCAATTGTAAAGCGGTGGGTGAAACCCCTTTGCCAATGAGGTATTGTGCCAGATTTTCGGCACTTTTCAGCCCACCATACAATCGGGAGCTCACTGCCATCTCCTGTCGGGAAGCGGCGGTAATGACCAGTTTGAGTTGTGGATTTTTTTTCAAGGCATCAACCAATTCGTCCAATTGTTTGGCATCAGGGCCTTGCATCCATTGGCCATCCTGGTTGAAGTAAAAAGGTTTGAGGCTAAGACTGCCCCGGGGTGCTACTTCTTCACTTGGGTCTGGTTCAGCCAGACTACCATCGGGATTGGTGCGGGGCATTTTGGGTGGCGCCGAGGTTTGTACATACACAGGGGCTGGAGCACTAATAGGTGCCGACATTTCGTGCAGATAATCGAAGAAATAGGCGGCATAAATGTCCCGCTCACCCAGGCCATCCTTGCGTGAGGAAGCGAAATAAGCGGTATATCCATCGCGAGACAAGCGAAAATGGGTGTCGTCTCCCGCCGAATTGACAGGTACTCCTAGGTTGTCGGCATTGGTCCAGCGGTTGATTTGTGGAATCAACAAACAACGGAATACATCATACCCACCCATACTTTGATCGGGCCGATTAGAGCTGAAGTACAATACCTGACCATTGCGGGAAAGGAATGGGGTGGTTTCATCAAAAGTGGTGTTGATGTCTGGTCCCATATTGACCGGGGCACTCCAGCGGCCACGCACCCATACCGTTTTGTATAAATCCATTCCGCCATAACCTCCAGGGCGTTGGCTGGCAAAAATGGCCATAGTATCCCCAATGAATTGAGCAGAACTCAGCCCTGCCGTGGCTTCCACTGGCCCAATGAAGGGATCGGAAGACAAAGTGCGGCTACCCACCCGAAAGGTATCGATCAGAATTTCGCCTTGGGTATAAGAGCTTCCTTTGAAGTAAAAAAGCGCTTTGCCATTGGCACTAAAATCAAGAAGCACTTCGTGTTTGGGACTATTCAACAAATGGTGCATCGCCTGCGGCGGCGTCCAGATTCCTTTGTTGACTTGGGAAGTAAAAATATCACTGTAGAAACGGCCCATCACTTCATCGGGTTGTCCAAAATTGTTGCGTGACCCACCCATGTTACCGGGCCGTACCGAAGAGAAATAAATCCGGTCGGTAAAATTAGGGCTCATGATCGGAGCGAACTCGTCGTAAGGGGTGTTGACCGTATTGCCCAGGTTTTCTACAATAGCGCGGGGAGTTTTGTATTGTAAAGCCAGGCCAGTGGCACAACGCCGAATGTCTTCCCGAATGGTGGCTCTGTTGGCATGATTGCCCGGAATGGCCTTGAGGTAGAGCTTGTAATACTCAATGGCTTTGGTAAACTCGTGCCTGTCGTGGTAAATTTTACCCAGATAGAGCCAGGTTTCCGGAAAGGGTGAACGCTCCGTTTCCAGAATGTGCTTTAGCATGGGCTCCGCTTCCTTGAGCTGGTTGAGGTGATAATAGCACAAGGCCAGGAGGAGTTTGGTTTCCTTGTCATCCTGGCGATTTTTTTTGATGCCAAGCAGCACACTTTGGGCCGACTGGTATTTATTGAGGTAGTAAAAATTGGTGGCTTGCTTTTTTCTATCGGAGAGCGTTTCCTGTGCAAAAAGTCCTACTGCCCCTAAAATCAACACAATGGTACAAATAAGGTAGCGCTGCTGCATGTTCAATCGGTTTTGTTGTGGGATCACGTTTGTCTTACGCAGTGGAAAGGCAAACCAGATCTTTAACGTTGACGGAATAGGTAATATTTTTATTATGGGACGCAGGAGCGTGGATGAAGGTACAAACTTTTAGGGAGTATTGGAGCTGAGGAGAATGGACTTTTACCAAAAAATGAGATAGGCGTCTCTACAAGTCCGAAATTCGAAGGATTTACTCTAAAGCCCTCATCACTTTGCCAAATTCATAATCGGAAGATACCGTTTTGGCAGCCTGCCGATAAGCTTCTTCGATTTTTTCGTTTTTGGGCATTAAACGGGCAATCTGCACGAGTACGCCCGATTTTTCATAATTGGAGGATACGCCACTAGTCGCCTGAATGAGGCTCACCCATTGTTCGGGGCTCAGTTCCTTGTTGCTGATTTTTTTCAGCACCCCCGCCTTTTCGTAATCCGAACCAATGTTGTTGAGCAAGCCCAAAACCTGTTCAAAATCAACCCCGGCAGGAACGGGTTGATCCAACAAACGTTTGAGTACCCGGGCATGCTCATAGTCCGAATTGATCTGGCCACTTACTTTAATCAATTGATCATAGGCTTGTTTGTTGGGGATTCCTTTTTCGATCAAACGGATGGCTACGCCTGCTTTTTCGTAATCGGAATGGATCAAGGTCACTACATCCAGCAACTTTTGGTAATTCTCCCCTTCCAGCTTGCCTTTTTCAATCATACCCTTGAGCACGCCTGCTTTTTCATAGTCGGAATGAATATCACCAGTCAGGCGAATGGCTTGATCGTAAAGTTCGGTGCTCAGGTTATGGGCCAAAACCCCTTTGAGGACTTTGGCTTTTTCGTAGTCGGAATTGATGGTTTTGGCCGCAGCAAAGTAGGCTTGAGCAGCTTTGGGCTCGGCCATGAAACGCTCCGTAGATTTGCTGAGGACTTTGGCTTTTTCATAGTCGGAGCTGATCAAAGTTCCTGCTTTTTCAGCGATTGTACTCAGTTCTCCTGAGGCAAGCGAGGGCTGCTGCAACAAATGGTCCAGGTAAATGCCTTTGGCATAATCGCTTTTTAAGGTTTCGACCCGATTCAACACTGCTGAGCTGCCTCCTTTTTTATACAAACGCTCCACGCTGCCCTTGGCGTCGATGCCGTGATTGACCAAATCTTTGATGATGTTGGCTAAAAATTGTTTGCCTGCTGCGGTTTCAATGGACAATTTGGTGCTGCCATCGTACATTTCGTACACGATGTTGCCTTTGTCATCGGTTTCAGCGATCAATTTTTGGCCATTTTTGCGGTAAAACAAACCACCTTTAGGATCAAGGCTTTGGATCGCAGTTTCGTCGTCGTTGAACCGAACTTCACCCGCGTATTTGATTTCCAGGGAAGTGCCATCGTTGCTGATGGTCATGTGGTGGGTGCTGAGTTTGCCATCACCAGAAGTGGAAGTATTGTAGGAGCTACTCTGGTTTTTCTGGCAATTGGCCGAAAGCACAAGCAGGCTCAGGAGCAGCAGGCCAAATAATTGTTTATTCATTGGTACAGGATTTTGGTATACGATTACCTTGTGAATTTTTCAAAATGCATTAAAGCATTAAGCGTGATTTAAAAACGGCGCTATTTTTATGCCAAAAAAATAATACTTTAATTATCAGAAATTTATGCCTAAACAAAACCGTATTTTGTCCGATTTTGATACACCTGCTGTACGTTTTTGCACAAAAAACTTTAGACACACTCAGCAGATTTTATCCTATACTTGCTGTACAAACAAAAAGCACTGCGCACCATGCTAAAATCCACCCTACTCTCCCTGTGTTTAATCGCGAGTTTGCTCTTGCAGGCACAAACGTATTATGTTTTTGTAGGGGCCTATGTCCCCAAAGCGCCCGATCAGGGGATCAATGTATACGTGTTGGATACCCTGAGTGGCGAATTGAAGCACAAAAGCCTTTGCCCTGACTTGCTCAACCCTACCTACCTCAATTTGAGCCCGAATGGCAAAAATCTATACGCCTGCACCGAAGCAAAGGTGCCCAAAGACGGCAATGTGAGCAGTTTCGCTTTTGATAGCCTCAGCGGCAAACTTACCTTTATTAACAAGCAAAAAAGTGGCGGCGAAAACCCGGTTTATGTCAATGTTCACAGCAGTGGAAAATGGGTCGTGAACACCAATTACACAGAAGCCAGTGTAACGGCGTACAGCGTAAACGCAGATGGCAGTTTGAATCCTGCCGCACAATTGTTTGAATACAAGGAAGGCAGCAATGTCGTCAAGGATCGACAGGCTGCTGGGCACACCCACTCTTGCGTTTTTTCTCCAAAATACGACCAATTGATCGTGCCAGATTTAGGGGCCGATAAAATCCGGATGTATCGTTTTGATGCCCAAGCCGCCCAACCCCTGAGCGAACTAGCCGGAACCGCCTCACCCGCAGGCAAGGGCCCACGGCATTTCAGTTTTCACCCCAATCAAAAATTCGCCTATTGTGTTGAAGAGTTAAGCGGTACAGTAAGCGCTTATCGTTATAAAAAAGGCAAACTCAGTTCCATTCAAAATATTTCGGCGCACCCCCAGGAGCTTCAATCCGGCTTCAGTGGTGCCGACATCCATACTTCCCCCGACGGTCGCTTTTTGTACGTATCGAATCGGGGCAATGAAAACAACCTGGCCATTTATGCCATCCACCGCAGCAAAGGGACTTTGACCAATGTGGGTTATCAGCCGACGCTGGGCAACCACCCCCGCAACTTCACCCTCGATCCAACGGGTAAATTCCTGCTCGTCGCCAATATGAATAGCAACAGCATTGTGGTGTTCAAGCGGGATGTACAAACCGGGTTATTGACCAAAATGAGCGTTACTGAGGGAATTCCGAGTCCATCCTGTATCAAAATCAGGAAATATCAGTAGCAGCGACCCTTTGTGGTCGCCCCGATGTTTGTTATAATCCAAAAAATATGACCCACCCATTAACAACCCAATTGTTCAATCTCCAACACAGCCTCGCTGCCCCTTTGTTGGAAAAAGTGCTTTATCCCTGGCACGCTTTGCCATTAATTGCTGCGTTCCTACAAGAGCTGGCCGCTCAGCTGCCAAAGGATTATGTCCAAATTGCGCCTCAAGTCTGGGTTGGAGAAGGCACCTTTATTGAAAAAACGGCACTGATACAAGGCCCGGCCATCATTGGCCGCAACTGTCAGATTCGCCATGCCGCCTTCATCCGGGAACAGGTCATCATTGGCGATGAAGTGGTGGTGGGCAATTCCACCGAACTCAAAAATGCCATCCTGTTTGATGGGGTACAAGTCCCTCATTTCAATTATGTGGGCGATTCTATCCTCGGGCATCGGGCCCATCTGGGAGCCGGGGCCATTTTATCCAACTTCAAATCCACCGGAGATGAGATCAATGTGTATCTGGAAGGAAAAAAAATGGGCACTGGCCTGAATAAATTTGGGGCATTGCTGGGGGATCATGCTGAAATTGGATGTAATGCGGTGCTGTTTCCGGGCACCATTGTGGGACGCGGCGCGGTGATTTACCCCTTATGCCCGGTGCGGGGTTTTATTGAGGCGGGCAGCACCTTGAAAAATGATGGGCAGGTTTATCCTCGTAAATAGAGGCCTAAAAATAAGCGTCAACCACCCGCTTATTTTTGTACCACTACTTAAGTGTACCTTTCCGAAAGTTCTAGACTGAAATTTTTGAAAAGACGAGCTGATTTTTAGTGTGCGCTTAAAAACTTTATTTTATGTACTTGCTGAATAATTTCAAGGCCATAGTATGGGTTTGCCTGTGTTTTTGGCCAATCATCCTGTGCGGCGACTGTGGCCCGAATTTGCAGGACTTTAAAGGTTTTTCCTTCTTACGTTCCACCATCATCAAAGGTGCGACGGCGGGTGCGCCTTATGTGTTGGGTTTCGATGTGTTGTACGAACGTTACGGGGTACAAAAGACCAACATGATGCAAGACAACCTCGACGAGTGGCACAGCCGCTACTGCGCCAAGGCTGAAAAAGCGGACATCTATGCGGTGGTGTACGATTGGCCGAAAAGTGACCTCGAAGAAGTGATCAATGGCATCACGGTAAAAAACTATGGCCTGAGTCCTTACTTGCGCGAAAATACCTTTGCCGCCTATTTGTACCGCTACGGTTGCACCGAAACCCTGCGCTACCTACAATTCACCCGCGACGTGGAGCCCCACGTGACCAGCACTGACCCCTGGGAGGATCGACCTAGCAATCTGGCCATCATCAATAGTTTGATCATTCGGGGGAGGGACGAGTTTATGAATTGCGCCTCCCATTACATCCGCTTGCGTTATGCTTTTCAAATCATCCGTTTGGCCCATTATTCCCGGCAGTACAACCGTACCATTGAGTTGTACGATTGGTTGATGCCCAAGGTGGACAACGACCCCAGCTTGATCGAATACTGGATTTTGGGGCATCGGGCGGGTGCGCTACAGGCCTTGGGACGTTATCCCGAAGCGGCTTACGACTACGCCAAGGTCTTTTTGCATTGCCCCAGCAAGCGGGAGTCGGCCTTACAAAGTTTCCGCATCCGCAGTGATGAGGAGTGGAAGGCGACTTACACCTTGTGCAGAAGTGACCAGGAGCGTGCCACACTCTACGCCATGCGGGCCTACCTAGATCGCAGTCGGGCGCTGGAAGAAATGAAACTCATCTACGAGCTCGATCCAAAAATGGAGTACCTGGATGTATTGCTGGTGCGGGAGATGCGGCGTTTGGAAAAACAGTTGCTAGGCTTGGAGTTCAATAAAAACCGCGAACAGAACAAACGCTACCATAAAATCCCCCAGCCTGGGATCGATGATTATTTGATTCAGGTGCAGGAATTTGTGCAAAAAATCAACCTCGAAAAAAAAACCACCAACCCCGAACTCTGGGCCATTGCCGAAGGCTACCTCGAAATGGTTTCTGGCGATTTTTACGCCGCCATCAAGTCTTTTGAGCGAATTGAAGACAACATCAAAGATGAGGCTTTGCAAGAACAACTGAGGATTTTTAAGCTGGGTGCCCAAATTGGAGCCTACCAGGAAGTTGACGATGAAATGGAGGACGACATAGCCACTATGATGCGGAGCAATGAATTTTTTCTACGTTTTCCATCCAAGTTTGAGCCCTATACCCGCGATAAACTGGGCTGGCTGTACAAACGCTACAATATGCCGGGCAAGGCTTTTTTGTCGTATTACCCATTCCGCGATTTAAGGGTCAATCCCCGGGAAACCGAACTCAACGACCTCCTGGCCATGCTGCAACAACGGCGACTCAACCGCATGGAACGCAATTTGCTCAAACAAGGGGATACCCTCCTTACCGTCAATGACATCCAAATGCTCAAAGCAACGGTTTTGTTGGATCAATATCAACTTGCTGCATCCTTGGAGGAAATGAAAAAAATTGACCGCAATGCCTGGACCGATTATGGGGTATGGGCACCTTTTGTGGAGCGTTTTCACGATTGTGTGCATTGTCCGATTCGGGATACGGTTACTTTTTTGAATCGAGGGGAGATCATCGAGCGGATGCTGGATTTGGAATACCGGGCTTTGGCCAATCGACTGGAAGGTGGGGTCTTTTTTTACCAAATGGGGCTGGCCTATTACAACATGAGCTATTTTGGTTCAGCCTGGCAGGTGATGGACAATTTCCGCAGTGGGAGCAGTTTGAAGCGGCGCAAAAATGCCCAAGATCCCAACCTTGTGCCCGACGAACGTTTTGCCCTCGGCAATCGGGAGCATTTTGATTGCACCCAGGCTTTGAACTATTTCAATATGGCCCGGCAGTTTACAGGAAGCCGCGAAATAGCCGCACGGGCCACCTTTATGGCGGCACGCTGTGAGCAGAATAATTTTTACTGGCGTGGTGGGACCCGCACTTATGAAAATTTTGAGATTCTCAAACGGGATTATGCCGACACTCAGTTTTATGCCCGGATTGTGGCCGAGTGCAAGTATTTCAAGTTTTATACTGCCCGTTGATCAGTTATATACTATGGACATTTTTGTATATTAGAAGCAAAGGACATGAATTGCCACGAGCTTTAGCGCGTGGATTGGGCTTGCCATATTGATGGGCTTTAGCCCAAGTCTTAATCATCAAGCGAGGGCTAAAGCCCAAATCTAAGGTAATCCCAGACCCCCAGGCTGAAGCCTGGGGCAATTGATGTCCTCCGAGCAAAATGTCCAGTAGTACTGATCAATTGTCTTTAAACACCTGATCGATCTCCTCCATGCGGAAGGTCAGCGTACGCGGTGCATTGTAGGGCATTTGATTGTCCGTAGCAGTCAAAATGATGCGGCGGTCGTCAATTTGCTCGCAATAAAAGGCATTCAGCATAAATTGGGGCCTCCGACCGGTAATCCTGGATTGTACCAAACTGTGAATTAGTTCTCCATTGTCCCCGATTCGAATGAGTTTGTAAGGAGAATCGAATACATCCTCAATTTGAGTTTGGAGGAAATAGACCGAATCACCTTTAACAAACATGTTTGCGTCGTATAACTTATCCAAAAAACTATACTTCAATCTGGGGATAATGCTGATGTATTTGGCCTTGGCCTGATCATCGAAGCGGATCAGCATATTGGCACCATTGTACACGGCCAGCAGGTACATTTGCCCGGTGGGTTGAAGATACAGTTTGTAGATGTTGTAATCGGAAAAGCTGGCAGCAGAAAAATTGTCACCCAGAACCGAATCTTGGCGCGTTACCCGTTCGGCGCGCTGGTATAAGGCCTTAGGAAAGGCATCAATGTTTTGGGTATACACCTCTGTGCTCAAAGGCATTTTTAGGGTATAAAGTCCATTCTGCGTGGTAATGCCAATGCCATAAAGGGTTTCATCTGCGGCCAACCCGAACTTGAAGCTTGTAAAATAAACGCCTTTGTCCAATTGAGTGCGTAGCACCCGTGCGGTATCTATATTTTTGCGCATGTGCAGGGCCATGTGTTCGATCAGGTTGGCCTTGATGATCGTTGCAGCGCCGATCCGACCGGTGTAATTTTCGGCAAAAAGAAAAAATTCGCCATTGTTGCGCAAAGCGCAGTTGTTGATCAAAAACCGATTGTTGAGGTAAGCCAAGGTGTATTGCTTCGACCACTGTTTTTCCATCTTACGGTTAAAGACCTGCACATTGAGGCGCACCGAATCCTCGGAATAAGCGTAAATCCAACTGTAAAACCCGATGTGGCTACTATCCGGAGAAATGCAATACCCCTGGTAGCTGGAACTACTGCTGGGTCGAGGGGTTGCCACCGCATCAATGAGTTGGCTGTGTTTTTCCACGAGCGTTTTGGGATCGAACTGCTGCAAAAGAAAATTGCTACGGCCTGGTCCTGGATAATAGACTGAAGTCAGCAGGTTTAACGCGCCATTCCACATAAAAATATCCTTGACCTGGGCTTTGAAGGGGCCCATTTTTAGGGAAACCAATTTTTCAACTTTAGCCGCAGAGACACTGGAGATGCTTTGAAAATACAGTTGTAAGGGTGCCCCGGTACTGCTCCAGTTTTGTTGAACCGTGACTACCCGCGTAGGACTGACCGGGAGTAGTCGGCTAAAGATAAACACATTGGTATCCAAACGAGCTTGAGCAAAGGAAATGGAAACAAATCCCAAAATAGTACAAAGCAGGACTAAAAGCTTCTTCATAAAATGCAGTTTAGCAACGCAGAAAAATTAACTTCCCGATTTGGGTTTTGAATAGGAAGTCGAACGCTTCATTTCAAGTGAGCTTCCTATTCAAAAGCCTCTAAAAAAATCGGGAAGTAATTTTTTGCGTCATACTTAGTAAGCAATAAATTTAAGCTTTGATTTGCAGTTCGGCATCATCTTCTTTCGCAAAGACTCCATTTCAAACCCAAAACTGACATTTAGCAAGCTTACATTGCTAATAAATTTAAGGGTTGTTTTGTTTTATTCACAAAATATGCCTTGTTTTGCAAGATAAAAGCAGGGATTAGGGCGTTTCCTATTTCTAAGAGCTAGTTAAAACCTGCTCTAAGCTTGACTGGCGAGAGCGCCATCATGGTTACGAAACTATTCATTTTCAAATTAAACAGAAAAACATGCGTCTAGTACTCAACTTACTAGTAGTTGTTCTTGCGCTAGGTTCTATGCAATCTTGTGTTTCTAAGAAAAAGTTCGATGAACTGCTCGCCAGCAAAGAAGCAGCAGACAAGGCTTTGGCTGAAACACAGACAAAAGTAGCCAACCTGGAGAAAGAAAACGCTGACATTAAAGCTCAATTGGAAGCTGAAAAAGCACGCTTGAACGGCGAAATCGCCAACTTGCGCAAAGATCTTGATGCCACTAAGGGTCAAATCAGCGCAGTTCAGCAAAAATTGGACATGAGTCAGGCTGAACTTACCAAAATCAAAAACGAGGTTAACGGAATTTTCTCTGCTTACAAAAGCAGCGGCTTGACTGCCGAAGAAAGAAATGGCCGTTTGTACCTGATGACCAGCGCACCAATGGACTACAAAACTGGTTCTTATGCGCTGTCTAAAGCACAACGTGAAGCAGTAGCTCAATTGGCAACTACGTTGAAAAGCAATCCAAAGTTGAAAATTTTGGTTGAAGGTCACACCGATACTGACAAAGTACGTGGTGGTGGTGCTTACCAAGACAACTGGGAGCTGTCTTCCAAGCGTTCTTTGGCTATTTGCCGCGAGTTGATCAAAAACGGTGTTAGCCCTGCACAAGTGGCTACCGTTGGCCGTGGCGATACCATGCCTAAAGCTGACAACAGCTCTAAGGAAGGCAAAGCTGCCAACCGCAGATCTGACGTAGTAGCAGATCCAGATATGGCTCCTCTGCTCCAAATCACCAAGCAATAATCAGTAGATTGAATAGAGACGTACGGCTGTACGTCTCTATTTTGGCAAGACGCACAGCCGTGCGTCTCTACTGCAAAAAGAAAGCCGGATCGAAGATGACTTCGACCCGGCTTTCTTTTTATTGTGGAAAAATTTCTAGTTGAGTTGGAACGGTGCAATCAATTGAAACGCGGGAATGTCCACCTGAAACAGGTCGCCCGAATGAATGTTCTGCATTTCGTACGATCCCACCATACGGCCCATGCCGGTATGCAAGTTACACCAGGATACGTATTGATGTGATTCGTTGGGCTCCAGAACGGGCTGTCGGCCAATTACGCCTTCACCTTCCACTTCTCGCACAATACCATCCGAATCAGTGATGACCCAATGGCGCCGCATGAGCTGCACAGTCATGTCGCTCAGGTTTTCAATCGTAATCCGATAGGCATGAATGAACTTAGCCTCAACCGGATTCGAATAGCTGGGTTGGTAGAAAGTTTCTACCGAAATTTTAATGCCATTGGTAATGAGTGTGTCCATAACGTATGCTAGCTAAGAGCTCTTTTTAGGTATGGATAAATCGGCGAACCACCATTTGGGCTTCGTCGAGTGCATCTTCCAGTACATCGTTAACCAAAACATGGTCGAATTTGTTTTCAAATGTAAGTTCTTCTTCGGCTTTTGCCAAACGCTTGCGCAAGCTTTCTTCATTTTCTGTCTTGCGTCGGCGCAATCGTTCAAATAAAGCTTCCTTGGAAGGAGGTTTTACAAAGATGGCCAAAGACTGATCGGGGTAGGCATTTTTTAAGTTGACCGCCCCTTTTACATCTATGTCAAAAACGATGTGTTTGCCTTCCGCCCACATTCGAGCCATTTCGCGGTGCAGGGTTCCGTAAAACTGATCGGGGTAAACCTCTTGCCATTCGGCAAAAGCATCTTCAGCAATCAGTTTTTTAAACTCGGGTACACCTATATAATAGTAATCTTTTCCTTCCACTTCATTTGGACGGCGCTCGCGGGTAGTTGCCGAGATGGAAAATGCCAACTCGGGCATGGTATTCAACAAGTGCCGTACAATGGTCGTTTTACCTGCCCCCGAAGGTGCAGTCAAGATGATGAGCTTGCTCATTTTACAAACAGTTAGCGACCTGCTCTTTGATTTTTTCCAATTCATCCTTCATCACGACCACTAGGCGTTGAATTTCGGATGAATAAGCCTTAGCGCCCAGGGTATTGATCTCCCGGCCAATTTCCTGGCTGATGAAACTCAGTTTGCGGCCTTTTTGGGTTCCTGGCTGGGTTAGTTCTTCAATGAAGTACTTGCAATGTTGAGCAAGGCGTACTTTTTCTTCAGTGATGTCCAACTTTTCGAGATAATGGATGATTTCCTGCTCGAAGCGGTTTTCATCAATTTTTTCCTTGCCCAGTGATTCTTCCAAATTCTGGTGCAAACGTTGGCGCATCCGTACAACCCGTTCACCTTCCAGAGGACCTACTTTTTCGAGGTTCTCCTGAATCAGCACAATCCGGCTGCGCAATTCTTCCTGCAATACCTTGCCTTCGGAGGCCCGGAACTGTTCGAACTGCCCGATGGCTTCCTTGATGGCCGAATAAACGTTCTCCCACTCTTGTTCTTCAATTTCGTCGTTGGCGGTAGCCACCACGTTGGGCAAACGCAAAACTGCCTGCAACAAATCACCCGTTTCTACTTTCAATTCTGCGCTAAGTTGCCGCAACTCCGTAACGTAGCGCTTAAATAGCGGAATATTGAGTGCAAACCCGTCTTCTCCCGTAGAAGAATTGATTTCCAGGGCAAAGTCGATTTTACCACGTTCCAGGCGTTCGGTCAAAATTTTCCGAATATCTGGTTCCTTTTCTTTGTAATGCTGGGGAGCCTTTAGCCTGAGGTCAGTGAATTTACTGTTCAGCGACCGAATCTCTACAATAATCGTCTTGTCGCGGTAGTTGCGGCTTACCCTACCATAGCCCGTCATCGATAATAACATAGAGTTGAAAGTATACATTCCTCGCACAAAGTCCGAGGGTGCTAGGTGAGGGACAAAGATAATGAATTGAAAATTAAAGAAAACTAAAGAAATAAAAGCGCTTTTAGTTTTTAAATAAGGAAGAAAATTACGAAATTTGCGACTCGCTTTCCGAATAAGACGGAAACATTTATAACTTACTATAAACCAAGTATATACCGATGAGAAAAGCTGATCTAGTTGCAGCAATATCTGAGAAGACAGGTGTACCAAAAGTTGATGTACTGGTAACGTTGGAGACTTTCTTCAAAGAAGTAAAAGGCTCTTTAGCCGAAGGGGAGAATGTGTACATTCGCGGGTTCGGTAGTTTTGTGATCAAAAGACGCGCCAAGAAGATTGGTCGCCACATCAAGAAAAATGTAGCGATTGAAATTCCTGAGCACTTTATTCCGTCTTTCAAACCAGCTAAAGTGTTCGTTGAGCAAGTAAAAGCCAACGTGGATTCTTTGCCGAAAGACAGCTACGACGAAGACGAGGACGAAGACTAAGCCTACGTAATAACCAGCACCTATGACAAAATTGCAATATGCTGTAATAGCAGCCGCTTTATTGCTGTTGCTGGTTCTCCGCTTCGGTTGTGAAACCAAAGCACCAAAGATGAAAGGCCTGGAAAAGTCCCGGTCGCTGGTGGCACAAAACACGGACATCAATGTGCTCCTACCTGCTGCAAAGGATAGCCTCGAGGCGAACGATGTTGCACTGGTAGAAGCACTGGAAGGTGAATTGGCCCGTCAAAGCAGTGATACCGCAAAAGTTACGGTACTCAAGCGTCTGGCGGGTGAGTGGTACAGTTTGGGCAACGCGGTTATTTCTGGGTATTATGCCCAACAAATTGCCGAATTACTCAATACTGAGGAAAGTTGGTCCATCGCCGGAACTACCTTTGCCCTTGCACTGCCAGGGTTGAGTGATCCGGTAGTAAGAGACTTCGCCGCTTCGCGTGCTAGCAAAGCTTTTGAAAATGCCATCTCTCTCAACCCTGAAGAGTTGTCGCATAAAATCAATCTGGCTTTGGTATACACCGACAATCCACCCCAGGACAACCCGATGAAAGGGATTCTGATGCTCCGTGAATTGAACGACAGCAATCCCGATAATCCAGCAATTTTGGTGCAATTGGGACGTTTGGCTATGCGTACGAATCAATTCGATCGTGCCGTAGAGCGTTTGGGGCGGGCTTTCGAACTCGACCCAAGCCTTACTGAAGCAGCCTGTATGCTTGCCGATGCGTATAATGCGTTAGGCGACAAGGCCAAAGCAAATTCGTTTGCAGAAAAGTGTACCCAGTAGAGACGCCGGCTCCAGAGTCGTGCTTCAATATTAGGTAATCAGGAAATAAATTTATTCACCTTTAAAAGGTCATACTATGCCTTGCGGTAAAAAACGTAAAAGACATAAGATTGCCACGCACAAGCGCAAGAAGCGTTTGCGTAAGAACCGTCATAAGAAGAAGAACAGATAGTGAACTGTGCTGATGCGTATGGTAATGCGGAGTTTTGGCTATTGAAATTAGCATGACTCGCATGCATACGCAGCATATTTCATTGATCAACTTATTTTTATAAAGTGGCTCCGGAATTTGTAGAGGGGCATTTCTTGCGGCATTAGTCATCAAGTTTGTCATCTGCCGGAAAATCCAGATTGTAGGCCATGTTGCCCACAATCTGGATTATGTGCATATGGCCTACTCGAAAATTAAAAAGACGGCATTACCATTTTTTATGTCCAGCTTGGACGGAACCGGTCAAAATAAGAGCAGTTGTGAGCTTTTTAATGTTGATGTACTTTTTTTCGTCTCCTTGTTCAGCCCCAACAATACAGAAAAAGATTCCTCTTATTTTTGATTTCCACAAGAGCTAATGACCATAGGTACTGCCCGATCATTCTAGTTTACGCTTCACGACCGCATTTGTAAGCTCCATGCAGTCCGGATCGCCTTAAATTGGCAGTCTGTGGAAAAAGATCTTATTATTAATTCTACTCCCACAGAAGTCGAAATTGCCCTTTTGGAAGATGGCAAACTGGTCGAGATACACTACCAGAAAACCAACAACAATTTCACCGTAGGTGATATTTTCCTGGGCAAAGTCCGGCGTTTGATGCCGGGACTTAACGCGGCTTTTGTAGACATTGGGCACAAAAAAGATGCCTTCCTACATTACACCGACTTAGGACCGAAACTCCGTTCCTTGTTGAAATTCACCCAACAAGTTTCCAACGGACAATCCAACTCCTTTAGTCTGGACAATTTTGCCATTGAACCAGAGATCAATAAAAATGGCAAAATCGATCAGGTGCTCAACAAGCGCCAGAACGTACTCGTACAAGTACTCAAAGAACCCATTTCCACCAAAGGCCCACGCCTAAGTTGCGAAATCACCATTCCTGGCCGTTATCTGGTTCTGACTCCTTTCACCGATGTGGTGGCTGTTTCCAAAAAAATTGCCAACAACGAAGAACGCAAACGTTTGAAGGTGCTCATCGAAAGCATCAAGCCAAAAAACTTTGGCGTCATCGTGCGTACTGCAGCGGAGGGAAAAAAGGTAGCTGACTTGCATGAAGAGCTCTCCTACATGCTGGAAAAGTGGGAGGAGATGTACAAATCCATGTACAAAACGGATGGCCCTGCCAAATTGCTGAGCGAGCTGGACAAAACCTCCAGCATCCTGCGCGATTTGTTAAGCGATTCCTTTAGCCGCATCGTGGTCAATGACAAGGAACTCTACCTCAACATCAGGAGTTACCTGGGCTCCATTGCTCCAGATCAGGTCAACATCGTGAGTCATTACAAAGGTACCAAGTCAATTTTTGAGACCCACGGGGTCACCCGTCAGATTCAGGCATCCTTTGGCAAAACGGCCACGATGTCGAGCGGAGCTTACCTCGTGATCGAATCAACCGAAGCCATGCACGTCATCGACGTGAACAGCGGGCACAAAATGTCCAGCACCAACGCCGAAGAGGCGGTGTCAAAGGTCAATATGGAAGCGGTAGAAGAGATCGCCCGCCAGTTGCGCCTGCGCGACATCGGGGGCATCATCATCATCGACTTCATCGACATGAAAAATCCGGAGTACAAGAAGGATTTGGTCAAGGAGATGAAGAATGCCATGAAAAAAGATCGGGCGCAACACACCATTTTGCCATTGAGCAAGTTTGGTCTGATGCAAATTACCCGCCAAAGGGTTCGGCCTGAAGTGAAGATCGACACCACCGAAGTTTGCCCCACTTGTGATGGCACCGGTAAAACGAATGCATCTATCTTGATGGTGAGTGATATCGAGCGCGATTTGGCTTACATCCAGTCTACTCACCCCAAGTCAAAGGTCAAGTTGGTGGTACACCCTTACCTGCAAGCTTACCTGACCAAGGGTTGGTTCAGCAGCTACCAATGGAAGTGGTTCAAACAATACTTTCGGCGTGTCGACATCGCAGCGGATGGTACCTATCACCTGGGTAAATACCGTTTCTTTGACGACAACGACGACGAGATCAGGCTAAATGCCATGTGAGGATGCATCCTTATTCCCACGAATGAATTCGTGGGTTATAGCCCATGAATTTATTCGTGTGGGGGAGGATTCTGGGGCAACCTGGAATCCTCTTTCTGTTTGGGCCATAGGGCAACCACAGCCGGAGCGGCAGGATTGGAGGCCAAGAATTAAAAGGCCAAACGCTAAACATAAGATAAGGCGAGAGTAAGTGCTTTGCACGGTCACAAGGTTGCTTTTATTTATTCCAACTTAAAACCTTCCTGCTCAATGTAGGTCGCTACATTGACTGTAACATTTTCAAAAAGCGGTACATCTTTATTCCAGTCATCCATCTGCCATGGCTCGTCCGGCAAGGCAACGAAGACTTTTTTGCTTTTGGTAAAAACCCAGATTACTTTTTCCACCCCATTTTTGAACAGGTTTTCGACTTTGTGGATGACGTACTCCTGGAATAAGTCTGAATTCCGATCGGGCAATTCTACATTGACATCAATTTCAATGACCACTTTAGGCGCTACGGTAACGTAACGAGGAGTGATTTTGTCGGGAGTTAACTGGGCACGATCAAAGATGACTACATCTAAACCCATATTGTTGCGCACACTAGCATGGAAACCTAATTCTCCACTACCTACTCTAAATTTTTTCTGATCCAGTCCAGCTTTTAAAACATCATACATATATAGTTTTAAAAAATATTGCAAGCCACTATCTCCCATAATTTCATCTAATTTTTTTTGCTTGTTTAAAACCTGACGAAAGCCTGGATAATAAAATTCTACCCCATCTATCGTTTCCCGTACGAGATAGGCTGGAATTTTACGGCGTTTGGTTTTGGTTTCCGTGGGCGCGGAAACAGCTGCTGAAATCATGCGCACTTTTTTTCAAATATAGTTAGATTCAGGGGAAAAGGCAATAGTAGGGGGATTTTAGCGCAAGTTGAAAATGGTTAACGCCCTTTAATGCTAAGGCTTCGGGCAAGCCAAATTCCCAAAATACCTCACTATCCCAATCTGTATAAATACCAAATTGTCCTTATTGCTGCTATTTCCCCGTTGGGAGCCTTCCTTGCCCAATTGGCTACTGTCGACCCCTGGAATCATAATGGAGCGATCTGCAAGTGCGGCGGCTACTTCGCCCCGGCTGCGCAGGATGTCTTTTTTGTCCGCATAAACAGTACT
>JAAFHQ010000140.1 GCA_013298445.1 Chitinophagales bacterium
AAGTAGCGACGAGGGCTACTGCAAAAGTCAGGATTAATGATTTCATGTTTTGACAATAGGTTAGGTAATCGTGATTGAGAATTGTCATGTGTGTGTAAAAATAGAAAGTTTTTCATTTAATGCAGCCCTAGTGGTGAATATTGTCGGTGAAGGAACAAAAGGGGAATTTTTGGCGCGCTTTAGGGCAGTTTTGCTTGCTTCCCGTTGAATCGGTTTTTTCTCCGTCAAAAATTCCACCACTTTCAATTACCTTAGGCGGAGCTTAAAAGTCACAACAAAAACACAATGAACGCCAAACTTCAGATCGCCATCACCCTGGCGCTTTTTAGCCTTTGTATTCAATCCGGTTTGGCCCAGCAAGGCCTGTGCAAAGGTGCCCTGGGAGAAAATATTTTTAAACGGGGTGATTTTGGCAGTGGGAGTGCCAACGTGTTGGGATTTGACCCCGGCATTGCCCCTGGTTACCGCTACAGTGCCTCTACACCACCCAACGATGGCCTGTACGTCATCACCAATGGCAATGCCAGCTGGGGCTCTTTTTCTGCATCATCCTGGGTCAAAACCAAAGACCGCAGCGCCGATCCCAACGGATATTTCATGGTCGTCAATGCCAGTTTTCAACCCGGCTTGTTTTATCAGGATACCGTAACTGTATGTGGCAACACAACCTACCAATTTTCAGCGGATATCATCAATCTGATGCTGCCCAGTTTTGTTGGATTCATTAAGCCCAATTTGTCTTTTCTGGTGGATGGCAAGGAAGTGTACAGCAGTGGCGATGTACCCCAGGATGCTATCTGGCGTACCTATGGCTTTAGCTTTACCACGCCCCCCGACGCCAAACAGATTGTCCTTTCCCTGCGCAACAACGCACCCGGTGGGCTGGGCAACGATATAGGGCTGGACAACATCACCTTTTTGCCCTGCGGGCCGCTCATCAAAATGCCCGATACCAGTTACATCTGTGTCAGTGATGTGTTTAAACTCATGCCTACCATTGAAATCAATGACCCCAAATCACTGGCTTACCAATGGCAGCGCAGTACTGACGCAGGCATGACCTGGACAGCGATTCCTGGGGCCAATAATCTGAACGTCGACATTGAGAAACCACGTGAAGGGCAAACCTTTCGACTGGCAGCGGCTGCGAGCGCAACCCAGCTGAACAATCCGTCTTGCAATTATTTTTCCTATTCGACGGTGTTGGAGCAAAAAAAAGCCCCCAAGCCCAAAGAAATTGTCATTTGTCCTGGAGCTTCAGTCACCCTGGCCGGGCAGGTTTACCGCGATTCTGGTTACTACGATGTGGCGCTCAAAACACCCAGTGGTTGTGATAGTATTGTGGTACACCACATCATCATTGAAGACTTGAGCAAGTTTCGAATCAAGGGGGACAGCATCATTTGCCCCGAAAATTTTTCAATTCTGGATGCAGGCAATTTTGCGAAATACCAATGGTCAACCGGGGCTACTTCGGATACCATTAGTATTGAAACACCCGGCACCTTTAGCGTTTCGGTCACCTCAGTGCACGGCTGTCCAGCTAGCCATAGCCTTGTTGTGCGGGCTAGGGAACTGCAAGGAACCATGACTGGAACCGATCCACATTGTGCCCAAGGTAAGGATGGCAGTATCAGCATCACCAACGTAAGTGGAGTGAACCGGCCCTTGGTGTATACCCTCAATGGCAAAGATTTTCAACTCGGAAATAGCTTCAAAGGTCTGGCTGCGGGCACTTACCAGGCAACCGTACAAGCCAGCCCCGCTTGTAAACTCACCCGCAGCGTGACCTTGAGTGATCCAGTCGCTTTTCAGTTGGAGGATGTTGACAAAATCAGCCTCAAACAGTTCGACAGCATTCAATTGAGCCCCCGGGCCAATCAGACTATTGGCGCCTATCGCTGGTCGCCAGCGGATGGTTTGAGTTGCAGCGATTGTGCTGAGCCTTTTGCCCAGCCCTTGAAGAGTGGCACTTATACCCTAATCGGGAGCAGTGCGCTGGGTTGTGTGGATTCTACCAGTTTTGTTTTTGAGGTCATTCCTCGCCACAATACTTATGCCCCCAATGCATTTTCACCCAATGACGATGGAGAGAACGATTTTTTTACCCTTTTTTGTGATCGGGGAGTGGCGCGAATTGCCCATTTGAGCATTTTTGACCGCTGGGGCAACGAAGTATTCAGTGTCCAAAATGCTAACGCCAATGGCAATGAAACCCGTTGGGATGGTAGTGCCCGTGGGAAGCCTGCCTTGCAAGGCATCTACGTTTGGCGGGCCGATGTAGAATTTGTTGACGGAGAAACAGCTAGTCGCAGTGGGTCGGTTTTATTACTTAAGTGACAAATGATAATTTTTTTGAGCATAAAGCCCTTTTTTTTACCATCAGTTCCTTAATTTTGAGGAAATTGAGGAAACCAGGATGGAGACCAGATTGGACACTGATAATAGGCAATGGTTGGAAGAAAAGACTGCTCGGGTGAGAGCTGAAGCTTTACTTTTAGAAAAGGAACAATACATTGTCCAGCTACTCCAAGAGAACGAAGCCCTACAAGCGAAACTCAGCTCCATCGATGGTTTAAAAAAAGAGCTGCACTACGTCAACGAGATTGTCAATAGTGTGCAAGACATTATTTTTATTTCGGACGATCAGGGCCTTTTTCGCTTCATCAATCCTGCCGCTGAAAAATTATTGGGGTTCCCCTTAGCCGACATGCTAGGCACGCACTACGCTGAACTCATTCGCGACGATTACGCCGAGCCCACCCGTCTTCAATACCTGGATCAAATTCGCCAAGGCTTGGCCTCCAGCTATGTGGAATTCCCAGTTAAAAATGTCTGGCAGCGTGAAATCTGGCTGGGGCAACGGGTGACTTTCATTTACAAGGATGGCAAATTTTTAGAAGCGCATTCCATTTCCCGTGATATAACAGAAGAAGTGCAAGCCCGCAAGGAGCTGGTTACCACCTACTCACGTTTAAAAGGATTGGTGCAAAACTTGCATGCCGGGGTATTGGTGGAAAATGAAAAACGGAAAATTGTACTGATCAACCAACAGTTTTGCGACCTGTTTTCCATCCCGGTTGCTCCCGAGTTTTTGATCGGTGCCGACTGTGCCGAAGCTGCGGAGCAAACCAAAGCGCTTTTTTGCGACTCCGAAAGGTTTGTAACAAGGGTAGACGAGTTGTTGCAAAAAAGAGAGCTTACCCTGAATGAAGACTTGCAGATGCGGGATGGAAAAATCCTGGAGCGGCATTATATACCGGTTTTTTCTGGGGATGAATACCTGGGGCACATGTGGCATTATCGGGATGTAAGTGCGCAACGGATGGCTAGTGAGCGCATTCGCAAGAGTGAAGAAAAATACCGGGGGATCATGGAAAACATGGAATTGGGCCTTTTGGAGGTCAGTTCCGAGGCCAAAATTGTGCGGGCTTACCCCCGTTTTTGTGCTATGGTGGGGTATAGCGAGCAGGAATTGATTGGACAAGATCCCAAACTTTTATTCGCACCACCCCAGTTCAGTAGCCAGGATCAAAAAGAAGAAGCCAATTTTTTGCAAGGAAAATCGGTAATATGGGAAGCGCCTCTGCTCAAAAAAAACGGCAGCATCATCTGGACCCTGATCAACAATACCCCGATCTACGACGAGTTGGGTAATTTGACGGGTACACTGGGCATCCATCTGGACATTACCGAGCAAAAATTATTGCAGGCTGATTTGGAACGTGCCCGCTCGGAAGCCGAGCAAGCCCGCGATGCGGAGAAGGCTTTTTTGGCCAACATGAGTCACGAAATCCGCAATCCCATCAATTCCATCGTGGGCATGACCAATTTGTTGTACGATACCAAACTCAACTCAGAACAGGCAGAATACGTCAATACCCTACAATACTCGGCAGAGTTGCTGCAAGCTTTGGTCAGCGACGTGTTGGACATTTCCAAAATTGAACAAGGGAAAATGGAGCCTCACCTAGAGGATTTCGATTTCTTTGGCATGGCGAAAGCCATGTGTAAAACCTTTGAATTCAGACTATCTCAACGTCCCATTGAATTTCAATGCGAGATTGCGCCCGAGGTACCGGAGTATTTGCGTACCGACCCCACTTTCCTGAACCAAATTTTGCTCAATCTGATCAACAATTCCTTCAAATTTACCGAGCAGGGCTTTGTTCGCTGCACCGCCTCCACCAAAACGATCGAAGGAAAAAACTGGATTGAGTTTACGGTAACGGATACCGGGATCGGCATCCCCGAAGATCGTTTGCCTTTTATTTTTGAACGTTTTGATCAGGCTGGCAAAGCCAAAAGAACCCGCGAAGGTGCAGGCTTGGGCCTTCCCATTACCAAACAACTGGTAGAATTGCTCGGTGGCCGCATTCAAGTTCAAAGCATTATGGGTGGGGGGACCAGTTTTACTGTGCTACTTCCTTTTGAAACAGTCAAAAATCCGGTGCTGCACAAAGCAGAATTACCTCCTGCTTACCAGCGCAAAGGGGGAGCGCCGTTTCATGTGCTCATCGTGGAGGACAATGCCATGAATAGCCGCTACCTGGAAAACCTCTTACATAAATGGGGCTTGACCTATTCTACTGCCGATGATGGGCTAGTGGCGCTTCAGGCTACCGAAAAGGAAGTTTTTGATTTAATCCTCATGGACATACGTATGCCCAATCTGGATGGCTACGAGACCACCCTGCGCCTGCGCAACGCTCCCCAAAACGCCAATCAGCAGGTGCCCATTATTGCCCTCACGGCCTCGGCCTTGCTGGATGAAAAAGTAAAAGCACTACAAGCTGGTATGAATCAACATTTGTCCAAGCCTTTTACTCCGGAACAACTCCAGGAAGTTTTTCGGCAAATTTTTCCAGATTTCACACCCCATGCACACAATACCGCCACATTTTTCCTAAACCGCGCAGAACTGGCCGAGTTGTACGAAGGGGATACGGGGTACATGCGTGAAATTTTTGACATTTTTGCACAGACTGTCCCCAATGAGCTGGCTCAAATGCGACAACTACTGCAAGCCGAAGATTGGAAATCTTTTGCCGCCAAAGCGCACAAGATCAAACCTTCGTTTCAAATGGTGGGCCTCGGGCATTTAAGTGCCCGCGCTGAACAATTGGAACGCGCAAAAAAAGAGTTTGATCCAGCGGACTTGATCCGCGATTTTGTTGGCTTCGAGACGGAGGTTTTGCAAGGCATCAGACTGGTGCTGGCGGAATTGAGCAGCATGTCTTGAAACCTCAAAATGTCATTTTTTTGACGATAGATGAGCACTTTACAATAAAATAATGCACTCAAACTAACCCGCCCGTGTTTTTTTTGCAATTTTTGTAGGAGCTTAAACAAGCTCTAAGTCCTTTTCAAGCATTTTCTACGTACGTTCTCCTACCAGATCCTGCAAAAAATTATGCCAATGGCGAATATGAGCGATTTTTGGCGGCATACTTCAGCTATTTTTCAGCCCGTACCCGCTGGGTACGCCCCTCAAAATGAGCTTCGTCTGCCACCAAAACTCATCTCATATTCACTCATCGCATAAATTTTTACAGGCTCTCAGCGCTTTTTTTGTTACGCACAAAAATGTCACGATGAAGTTTTTGAATCGCTCTGGCATCGGTACCTCTAAGTTCCTGTTTGCCAATTTTGCATTAGTTAGAAAAAACTACCAAAAATCGATCAAAACATGGGTGAATGATCTATGGGGTTTCTCCTTTTTTATCCCACTCTTTATCCTGACTTTGGGATTGGCACTCCCAAGCATAGCCACTGCTCAAACGAATATTTTAACAGATGGCGGAACAACTTACCCAACGACAAAAAGCGTAAAAGTTAATAATTATGGGCCAAGAACAATAACCGGGTGCTCTTCTGTTAACTTTTCAGTCAATTTTAATTTTTCATTCGCCTGGCCTGGTCCAGGCAATATGGAATCCCACAATGAATGTCCAAACTGTGCAGGGGATCCCAATGATCCACAAGGGGGAGGTTGTTTCGATTGCTGGGACTTTCTTTGGGTCCGTTTTTATGTAAATGGGGTGGCAGTTTTAGATGAATTGATAGGCGCGGGAAATAATGTTCAAACAGGAGTGATTTCAATAAATGGGGTTCCCGTGAGCCCTGGAGATGAGGTTTCAATTGAGATACAGGGACAAACCTGGGGCGCTGGTGAGAACATCACCACAAGCAACATTCGAATCACCGGCAATACTGCCCCAGCTATACTTAATGACATTGGCCCTTTTTGCAACAACCGAGGTAATGTAGCGCTAGCGACCAATCAGAATGGAGTTAACGGAGTATGGTCTGGACCTGGGGTGACGGGTACAAACTTCAACACTACTACGGCCGGGGCTGGTACGCATACCCTGCGTTTTACGCCCAATAATGGTCAGTGCGCTACCCCCAATACCATCGATGTCCAGGTGGATGCCGCAGGCCCAGCGGTTTTAGATGATTTTGGCCCTTTCTGCTTGAATTCTACTACGGTTAATTTACCCACAACCCAAAATGGAGTCACCGGAAATTGGTCAGGAACAAATGTGAGCAGCAACCGATTGAGCACAACGGTGGCAGGAACAAAAAACCTCACATTCACACCTACTGCAGGCCAATGTGCAACTGTGGCGACTACCACGGCTGAAGTAACCGCACCAGTTCCAGCTGCATTTTCCAATTTGGGCCCTTTTTGTCAAGGCCAGGGGATAGTCCAATTGCCAACTACAGATGACAATGGCACTACCGGCGGCTGGACAGGCACCGGGGTGACGGGCAATGTAAATCTGAATACCGGAACAGGGGGGACAGGTCGACGCACCTTGCGTTTTACCCCAGGTGCCGGGCAATGTGCAACAGCAGCAAATTTTGATGTAACCGTCAATCCCCGTGTTACCATAACTGTTGCTACTCCAGGCCCGTTTTGCACCAGCCCTACCCCAGTAGCATTAAATACGACTCACGGCGGTCTGGCGGGCAACTGGTCAGGCACCGGAGTGAGCAGCAATCGATTAAACATCAGCACTGCAGGCCCCAAAACTTTGACTTTTACCCCTAACGATCCTTGTTTTGCTCCAGTGACAAATATAACCGTGAATGTTGGCACATCCGCTGCGATTACGCCCATTCCCAATCAAATGGTTTGTGGCAACAGTTTTAAACTGCCACCCATCACGGCGACCACAACTTTGGATGGAACCCAGGCTTATTATACTGGGCCAACAGGTACAGGTACAAAGTTTGCGCAAGGCGCCCTGATTACCAGCTCGCAAACCCTTTTTGCTTATTACAATTCTGGTGGATGCAGTGATGAAAAATCTTTTACCATCACCTTTCAAAGCACTCCTAAACTCGATTCCATCCGAGACACCACCATTTGTGGGACTTTCATTCTACCCATAATCAAAGGAAATGTATCGCTCAACGCCGCCTACTACACCAAAACCCGTGGCAGCGGCACCCGCTACCTCCCCGGCCAAAGCATTGATACCACACAAATTTTATTCGCTTACGATAGCACGTCCACTGGCTGTTTTGACCAGGATACCTTCAAGGTCAACATTGTCGCCCAACCACGGTTGGATACCATCGTGAACGTGCAGGTTTGTTCCGGTTTTACCCTGCCCGCACTAAGTGGGGTTGGGCTCAGCGGCAACCAGGCTTATTATTCGGCGCCAAACGGCGGTGGCACCAAATACCTGCCCGGGCAAAGCATCAGCGGCGATTTGCGCCTGTATGCCTTCGACCGCATTACCACCTGTACCAGCGAAAGGACTTTTTTGCTGGATACCCTTAGTCCGCCCATTTTGGATCCTATCCGAGATACGACTAGATGTGGCAGTTTGGTATTGCCTCCCATTACCGGAAAAAATCTTGCGCCCAACACCGCTTATTATACCCAGCCCCTGGGGGCCGGCCTGCGTTTTGCTCCTGGCCAAAACTTCAGTAACAGCCAAACCTTGTTTGTGTACTCGGGCACGGCCACCTGTTTTGACCAGGATACCTTCCTCGTTAGCATTGTGGACCGCCCGACCCTGGACAGCATTGCGGATGTTCAAATTTGCGGGTCTTATACCTTGCCTGCCATCAGTGGAACCAGCCTCAGTGGCAAACAAGCCTATTACACTGCGCCAAATGGAGGGGGCACAAAATACACTGCGGGCCAAACCGTAAGTGGGGATTTACGGCTCTACGCTTTTGATCAAGTTCCGGGTTGTTTTGGGGAGCGCAGCTTTTTACTGGACACCCTTAGTCCACCCCAAATCGATAGCCTTCCCGATACTACTGCCTGTGGTAGCCTGCAATTACCCCTCATTACGGGCAAAAACCTGAGCCCAAATGTGGCCTATTACGGAGGCAGAAATGGAGCAGGAACCCGTTTTTTACCCGGTCAAACCTTGAGCTTCAGCGGCAATTTTTTTATGTTTGACCAAAAAGCAGGATGTAGCTCGGAGCGGCTTTACCGCGTCAGCATCGCCCCGGGGCCACGGATCGAGCTGGGCATCAAACAACCGATTTCCTGTAATGGCAGCAATGATGGCGAGCTGGATTTAAAAATCAACAACAGCTTGCCTCCGGTCACTATCCGTTGGAACCAGGCCAGTTTGAATGGGATAGAAGACCCGACAAACCTGGGCCCTGGAACCTATACCGTTACTGTCACCGATGGTACGGCTTGTGATGTTATCGCCTCCATTACCTTGACTGAACCAGCTAAAATTGCCTTGACTTGTGCCGTCAATAAAGCTGTAACCCAAGTAGGCGGCACGGATGGTGAAGCAAGGATCAGCATCAGTGGCGGCACGGCTCGGTACAAACTGAGCCTGGATGGCCCGGTGGTTCAACTTCATGACAGCCTGAGGGCGGGTACGACCATCCTTACTGGTTTGAGCACTGGCACTTATCAGGTGTTGGTGACCGACAGTTTGGGTTGTCAAGATTCCTGCCAGTTTACCATCATCCAACCCAATTGTACCATTACTGCCAATGCTACTTCACTTAACCCGACCTGTAATGGTGCCAACAATGGCCAAATTGACGTGAGTACTACAGGAGGAGAAGCCCCCTTGAGCATCGATTGGAATCAAAATGGCCTCGATGGGCAGTTTAACCCACGTAACTTAGGCCCGGGCAGGTATTCCTTTATCGTCACCGACAATGTAGGTTGCCGGGCCAGTGATACCATCGTACTTACCCAACCAGCAGCCCTCCTACTGAGCTGCGCCCAACAAAGTGCGGCAACCCGGGTAGGTGGTACGGACGGCGTCGCCCAAATCACTAGCAATGGAGGTACTCGCCCTTACCGCATCTCCTGGTCGGGAAAAAGTTCGGGCAGTTTCACCCTGAACCGTAGTGGCGACACCACCATCACCGGGCTGAGTGCTGGCCAATACCGCATCGTATTGCGCGATCAAAACGATTGTGTCGATTCTTGTTTGCTGATCATCACTGAACCTGTTTGTGCCTTGAGCGCCAACATCATCACCGTGAGATCGATTTTGTGCAATGGCGACAACAATGGTGTTTTAGCTGCAAGTGTACGCAACGGGCGGGCACCTTACACCTACTTGTGGAGCAACGGAGCAGGAACCATTGCCCGCGACACCCTGAAAAATTTGGGGCCTGGAACTTATACCCTGATCCTGACCGATAACCTGGGTTGCGCTGATACCACCCAAATCAACCTTAGCCAGCCACCACCAATAGTGACCGATTGTCAGGTCATTTCGGACGTAAGTACCGTGGGAGGTCGCGATGGGAGCGCCAAACTGAAGTATACAGGTGGAACCGGGGCGATTGCCCTGGATTGGGGTGGCTCACAACCGGGTAGCGTGACCGCCAGTGGCCGCGATAGCATCTCGCTGGGCAGTTTGCCTCCAGGGACTTATTCCCCCAACTTCATCGATGTGAATGGTTGCCGAACTTCTTGCAGCTTTACTGTCCGTGAACCAGTATGTACCCTGCAAGCCAGCCTGACCACCAAGGCCCCAGCCTGCCAAGGCGAAGCCAATGGGCAAGTGATTGCAGTACCCACTGCGGGTGTTGCACCTTATCGCTTCCAATGGAGCAATGGTGGACCCAACAAAGATACCCTTTCCAATCTCGCCGCTGGAACCTATCAAGTCACCATCACCGATGCCATCAATTGTCGGCTGGTGCTGGACACCGTTTTGCAGGACCCTGCTGCTTTGACTTTCTCTTGCCAAATCATCCGCAACGTGATCACCGTCAAGGGCAACGAAGGGATTGCCCGGGTGAGTTTCAGTGGAGGAGTTGCTCCATACTTTATCCGCGTTCAGGGCCCCGTTAGCAGCACCCG
>JAAFHQ010000141.1 GCA_013298445.1 Chitinophagales bacterium
GCGGTGCAAGCGGTAGGTTTGCCAGAGGCCCGGATCATTTTGTCACAAGCAGTAATTTACCTGGCTACTTCCCCTAAAAGTAACTCAGCCTACCTGGCCATCGCCAAGGCTCAGGAGTTGGTACACGCACAGGGCAATCAGCCAGTTCCATTGCACTTGCGCAATGCACCTACCCAGTTGATGAAAAAATTGGACTACGGCAAGGCTTACCAGTACTCCCACGATTTTCCGGGCAACTTTGTGGAGCAGGAGTACCTGCCGGAAAAATTGAGTGGGACCAAGTTGTTTGAACCAGCGGCAAACCCGGCGGAGGAGAAGACAAGGGGCTGGTTAAAAGGTTTGTGGAAGAAGAAGTATGGGTATTGAGCTGGTTTTTCTAAGGTGAGCCTTTGGTTTCTTAGGTGCCTGAGGTGGTGAAAAATCAACAACCTGCGAAGCAGGTATTCTTCACCACCTCAGGCACCTAAGAAACCAAAGGGGCACTCAAGGGAGATTTATCGAATATACCGTTCAAAAAACTCATAAATCCGCAACATCCGGTCAATTCTTTGCCGCACATTTCCCGAGCGGCTCAACTCATGCGTTCCACCCGGCATTAGCACATATTCCACATCCTTCTCCATGTATTTCAAACTGCGGAACATCATCTGCGACTGAATCACTCCCGTACGCAAGTCATTTTCACCGTGTTTGATCAAAAACGGCGTGCGAATTTTATCCACGTAGCTGTAAGGCGATTCTGCGTCAATTTCGGTGGTTTTTTCATCCTCCCAAGGCAAACCAAAATAGTTGGGCACCAGGCGCCAGGCGTTGCCTTCGCCCATAAAAGTAGTCAGGTCGTAGACCCCACGTTGGGCAAAAGCGGCCTTGAAGCGATGATCGTGTGCGATGATCCAGGCAGTGAGGTAACCCGCATAAGAACCTCCTGTAATCACTTGTTTGGCCGTATCTACCCAGGGTGCTTTGGCCGCATCGGCGCAGGCAGCCAGGGCATCTTCCTGTGGGCCGGGGCCCCAATCGCGGTAATTGGAAAACTGAAAATCTTTGCCGTATCCACCCGAACCCCGTTGGTTGGGATACACCACGCCATAGCCCTGAGAACAGAAATATTGGAGCTCGTGCCACATCGAAAACTCACCTGGGCCCCACATGGCGGTAGGCCCGCCGTGCAATTGCAGCACCAAAGGATACTTCTTACCCGTTTCCATAAAGGTGGGCTTCATGATCCAGTACTCTACTTTTTGTCCTTTAGTGTTGGTATACACCCGCTTTTCGGGCAAACTGAGTTTTTTGTCTTTCAACCAAGCCTCATTGTGGCGACTGAGCTGAACCGGATTTTTCATGTTCAAATCCGCGTAGAAGAGTTCAGAAGGGCTCAATACCTCCGTTTTGCTGTACACCACTTTAGTACCAGTCAAGTCAAAAGCGTTGATGCCCGTATCAAAATCACTCAGACGCTCTACGGCACGGGTTCTGGCGTCGATGCGGTATACGGGTGAGCCACCATTGGAAGGAGCGGACAAATAAATGTATTTGCCATCGGCTGACCAGTTGGCACCACCAGGGGTGCGGTCGAAAGGCACAACTTGCAGGTTGCTGCCATTGGCATTGGCAATGACCAATTGGCTGAATGACAAGAGATTTGGCGTGGACATAACGGCCGCCAAGGTGCTGCCATCGGGGGATAGGCTGAACCCACCAAAGGATTTCCCACTTTCAGAGAGGATGTTTTTTTCATCCCCTCCTTGCAAGTTCATACTTACAATGGTGGATTCCTGTTCCCGGTCGGGGTGTTGGGTGCGGTCTTTTCCCGTTACGGCCCAAATGCGTTGCCCATCAGTTGACCAGTTCCCCTGTCCATAGGACCAAAAGCCTTTGGTGACCGGGCTGGCCTTGGCCCCTTCCTTAACATCAATTACAAAGATGTGATTGAACTGAATTTCCGGTTCTACTGTGGCTTCGCCCTGAAAATTAAGGCGATTGAATACTTTGGCCTTCCGGTCTTCCACGTCTTTATCGAGGTAGGCACGGATTTCTTCCAGGTTTCCATCTGGATTAGGCTTGATTTTTTTGTCCCGGTTTAAAAACTCGTTTTTGGGAAAGCCTGGTTTTTCAAGCGACCAGCTGGGAATACCTTTGCCCGGATTCAGGATGGTATCGCTGAGTAGGGTGCTCAAATTGAGGGAAACGCTGAAGAGGATTTTGCGACCATCTGGCGAAAAACGGGGATTGCCAGCACCGTATGACACATCGGTCAATTGCCAGGCTTCGCCGCCGTCCAGGGGTAAAATAAAAACCTGAGGTTTGCCTTTTACACCACGCACAAAGGCTATGGTTTTGCCATCAGGCGCAAACACTGGGCTGGAAACACTTTCAGCTCCCCGGGTCAAAGCCCGAGGGGTAGCGTTGGCTTGTAGGTCAACCAGATACAGGTGATTGCGGTAATCGTACTCCAGCTTATTTTCGGCATTGGGCTCGATGGTGCGCAAGGTATACAGGGCCTTATTTCCATCAGGCGAAGCTGCCACCGACACCACCTGTTTGATGCGGGTGAGGTCGGTGACCATAATTTTTTGGGTGCCGTTTTGGGCAAAGACGCTGATGGCCTGTGAAAACAGCAGCAGCAATAGAAGGGTGTGGATGTTTTTCATGTATAATTATGGTTAGGGTTGAATATAGTGATAAATGATGAGTTATGAATGATGAATCGACTCAACCTTTATCCTTACATTTGAAATACATGCATTGCGCCAAAAATACAATTGTTCAATAAGTCATCACTCATCACTCATAATTCATCACTTTACAATTCCAGCAGTCCTTCCGGCAAATCCACCAGCACTATTTCCCCCTTATGATCCACCGATTTGATAAAAACAGGATTGAGCGGAACGCTTACCTCACGCCCCTGGTATTCCAAAAAAGCCAGGTATTGGCCAGGTGATTCGATTACTTCTTCAATTTTGCCCAATTCACCCAAATCCACATCCTGCAACAGATAGCCTACATAGCGTTCGTATTGGGATACATTTACCTCGGCGGCTTCGGGCAGGAGGTCACTTTCTCGCATAAAAATTTCCTTGCCACTGAGGGCTTGAGCTGGTTCGCGTTGGTTTAGGTCTTCAAATTTGACGATGGGATCGAGGCCACCCCGGAACTCTTCGATGAAATAAGGCACCACTTTCCCTGCCGATTCAACAAACAACACCTTTGCTTCCGCAAAATCATCCCAGTAACGATCCTTGATCTTGAGTTTTAGCGCACCATCCACGCCGTGGGTTTTGCTGACTCGGCCAATGGCAATGTACTTATCCATGTGTTAAACTTAAATTCTACGCATTTTTAAAATAAAACCAGACTGGGCTTTTTTCTCCCAGGGCTGCCCCTGACAGGCACTCAAACATTGGGTATTGAGCACACTGAGCTCGCGGTAAACCAGGCCTAAATTGGCAGCATAACGCTCCGTTCCCCGGCGCAACTCAATGGCATTTTCATAGTTGCTGAATTGAATTTCGAGCGTATTGGGGTATTGATTCCAACTTTGATCGATGCTTTTGACCTGGGTTTCCCAGCCTTTGAACAATTCAAGGGGTTCCCCTTTTACCTCTACTTTGCTGAGGGGGTCGACATAAATTAGGGGATTCCAGCTTTGACCCTGTTTCAAAGGGAAGGTCATTTTTAACAAGCGAAAATTGTCTTCAAACCGCTGGGCCTGATCAAAAGAGCGAGATTCACTCAGGACTTTTTTCAACACCCAGGGAGTTGTGTTATTGCGTCGCTCATAACGTTCAATTCGGTATTCCAGGGCCTTGCTGGCGTTGCGGAAAGTATCCACCACCAGTTCTCTGATGAAGGTTTTGCTAGAGTCGATTTGCACCCGATTCCCCAAGGGGTCAAACAAAATGCTGTCGACGATAAAAAGCCTTTCTTGCCCAATCGCCAAGGGAAAGTATTCGTAGCGGTACTGTAGGACAGGGGCTGCCACTTCCTCTTTGCAGGCAAA
This sequence comes from Chitinophagales bacterium, assembly GCA_013298445.1. Lineage (GTDB taxonomy): Bacteria > Bacteroidota > Bacteroidia > Chitinophagales > Saprospiraceae > Haliscomenobacter. The sequence goes on from JAAFHQ010000141.1 coordinate 4,004, forward strand.
TAGGCCAAATGTGAGTAAGAGTAGGAGGAGTGGACGCATGTTGGTTATTTAAGGTAGAGACGCACGGCCGTGCGTCTCTTGACCTCGGCCATATATAGGAGACGCACAGCCATATATAAGAGACGCACAGCCGTGCGTCTCTACAGCGCGAAATCTTTCGGTATTTCCTTATAAATGATCCCACCACCAATCACATCATCTCCTTCCATAAACACGGCGGATTGCCCTGGAGCAATGCCACTGACATTGGCGAAAAACTCCACGGAGATACGCCCATCGGGGGTGTTGCTCAATTGGCTCATAGTGCCGGCATCCTTGTAACGCACTTTGGTCAAAGCTTCCAGGCCATCGGGAATTCGATCGTATTTCATCGAATTAATCTGGTAAACGCTCATGCTGTTGCGGATCAGTTCGTCCAGCTCTCCGAGCACGACAGTATTGCTATCCGGGCGAATTTCGGTGACAAACATGGGCTGCCCAAAAGCTACGCCCAAACCTTTGCGTTGACCAACGGTGTAAAAAGGATAACCTTCGTGTTTGCCGATGACCTCTCCTTTGGTGTTGATGAAATTTCCACCCTTGACTTGCTCTTCCAAATCGGGCAAGCGGCGTTTGAGGAACCCCCGGTAATCGTTGTCAGGTACAAAACAAATCTCGTAACTCTCCGATTTTTTAGACAATTCGGCGTACCCAGCGTCAAAGGCGATTTGCCGCACTTCCGGTTTGGTGAACTTGCCTACCGGGAATTGAGTACGCTGCAAGGCTTCCTGGCTCAAACCCCACAACACATAAGACTGATCCTTGTGGGGGTCGGCCCCTTTGCTGATGTATTTGCGGCCATTCAATTCCTTGACCTGGGCATAATGTCCAGTGGCGATGAACTCACAATCCAGCGAGTTGGCGCGTTTCAGTAAGGCGTTCCATTTGATGTGGGTATTGCACAACACACAAGGATTGGGGGTGCGCCCTGCTATGTATTCTTCTACAAAATTATCAATAACAAAGTCACCAAATTCATCCCGGATGTCGATGATGAAATGGTGAAAACCCATACTCACGGCCACTTCTCGGGCATCGTTGATGGAATCCAGGCTACAACAACCCGTTTCTTTTTTGGACCCGCCAGAATTGGCATAATCCCAGGTTTTCATGGTAATGCCAATCACTTCGTATCCTTCCTCGTGGAGCAACATCGCAGTAACCGTACTGTCGATTCCTCCACTCATGGCCACTAAAACCTTTCCGTGTTTACTCATGCAATGATTTTTGAAAAAATATATCCCGGCAAAATTACAAAATTATCGACCCAAAAGTTCGCAATAGGACAAAAAGGACTTCGTTTAATTGTTAAAAAAAGTAGACTTTTGCACCGGAGGTGCTTAATTTTGCCTCCTGGTTGTTTTAACAATTTATTCAAAAAAAGAAGAATGGAGCCATCACCCGCTCTGGTGTTTTTACTAAGCATGCTGGCTAGTATTGTTGGAACTTTGCCTTTTGGCCCCATCAATCTTTCCGTAGTTGATACCACCATCAACCGCAGTTGGCGTGCTGCATTTCATTTTTCAGTTGCAGCTGCTTTGATCGAAATCCCACAATCCTTCATCGCCATTCGTTTTAATCCAACCGTGCAAGCCCTCCTGCAGCACAATCTTTGGGTTAAAGCCTTTGTAGTGGTTTTTTTCGTAGCCTTAGGCCTTGTTTTTTTCTGCCGGAAACCCACCACAAATCAGGAGAAAAAGCGAAAGATTAAAGAAAACGACTTTTTGCATGGCCTGTTGGTTTCTATTGCCAACCCACAAGCGATACCCTTTTGGATTTTTATCCTTGCCTTTTTAAAATCGGCTAAATACCTCGATATTTCAGCGCACCCCCCTTTGTATTTTTTATGCATTTTCCTGGCTGGAGTAGCTTGTGGTAAACTGCTTACTTTGCTGTTTTATGCATTTCTCAGTCAATTGATTGCACGCCGGGCTGCTTTTGTGAGCCAATGGATGAACAAAATCATTGGAGTCATTTTGATCGGTATCGGCCTTTTTCAAGGGGTTAAAGAGGTGATGGCATTGTAGCTTTCCGAAAGTCCCTTGTTTGGAAAAATCAAACATATATCCTATATTTGACTACTTTCCGTGAAGCCCGAGTACCGATTTGGGCTTTCAGGACGTTTATGTACCGAATAAACCTGATATTCCACATGAGATCAATCACATTTGTATTTACGCTGGTACTGTCGCTCCATGCATTGGTGTTAAGCGCGCAAGAATTTGGTTATGCTTCCTACTATTCTGATGAGTACAACGGCAGCGAGACCTCCTACGGAGAAATCTATGATCGCAATAAATTAACTGCGGCACATAAAATGCATCCCCTGGGCACCCGCTTACGGGTAACCCGCCTGGATACCAAAAAATCGGTCATTGTTCGGGTGAATGATCGGGGACCTTACCTCAAAGGGAGAATTGTAGAACTGTCTTACGCCGCAGCCAAACAGTTGGGCATGCTCAACGACGGTCAGGTAGAAGTGAAAGTTGAAGTAATGGGTCAGGAAGTGGCGAAAAAAGAAGAGCCCAAAACAAATCCTATTGCCGTTCCGACCGCAAATACGGAAGAAGTAGCCAAACCAACTACGACCGCCAATACCGCCCCACCACCAACACCAGCACCCGTTGAAACTAAACCCGCTCCGGTAGCAGTAGCGGAGAAAAAAGTGAACGTGATCGCTATTCCTGTGAAACTAAGCACCAAATTGCAGGTGGACAAAAACAAACTGGTTCGTGGAGACATAGGTACCAGTGGCTTGTTCCAAATAGCCATTGCACATTCGGATAAAAAGGGTTTTGGTGTGCAGGTAGCCATGGTAAGCACCTACGAAAGTATGCTGGATAAGGTGGCCGAACTGCAAGGCAAGTGGTTCGACAACATCCTGGTCAGTATGGATGGTGGAAAAAAATTCCGGGTTATTCTGGGGCCATTTGACACAGCAGAGAGTGCCAAAGCGTATGACAATAACCTGAAGAAGAAGCGGATCGAAGGATTTGTGGTGAACTTGGCGGAGCTCAAGTAGCCTCCGAAACAAGAGTTGTACCTTGGTCAATACGGAGGTACAACTCTTGTTTCGAATATGATTTTGAATTAATGAAATAAATCAGCCATTTTCAGAGCAACGTGTTGGAATTGACTTGATTTATTGAAATTTGGTAAGATTTGTTTTACAATATCACTCATAAGGTCTAACTGATTTTGAGAGAACACCTCTATTTCCATTGATCTAGTATAAAGAGTATATTCTCCTTTTAAGCCAAAAATGAACTTTTCGAAATGCTTGGTTTTTTCGTTGTAACGAGCGAAAAGGCTAACTTCTGGCACTTTTCCCTCTTTGAAAATTTGTAAGACTTTATTTTGTCGTTGAAACTCTTCGAGATTTGAACTGTTAATAACCAAATAAAATGCATCTTCTATGTGGTTGTGAAATTGTTTAGCATAGTAGTGCAAAAGGCTATTTTCTCGTTTAAAAACAGTTGAAGTTGAGCTCCCTTTTGCAACGATTGGGAAATAACGATAATCTTCAGAATTGATTACTTTTCGGATTAAATCAGTGTAAGAATTATTAACCAAACCGAATTGACTTTTATCTAAATGTTTCAAAACTCGTTCTGCAACCCCTGAATATCCTGGTAAGTCTAAATCATTGACTTTTATATAATCTGTTCCTAAAACCATTAAGTCTCTTTGTTCCTCGAAGTCTTCGATGGAGTGTAACGCACTATATTGTGGAAGTGTAATTGAACTCTCTTTCAATATCAAGCATCTCTGAATAAAGAGTTTTTCTTTATGTACGTCGGGGCCATAAAATTCTTTATAATTTTCCCATTTATGACAGAAAAATATAGGCTTAGAATTGATTTTTGTGTATTCAATCTGAGGACCATTATAAAACTCTTCTGGCAACATCCCTGTTAACTGAAACCGGTATATTGTTTCGTTAGCACCTCGTTGATTGTTGTATAAGTAATTTGTAATATCTTTTACCAATCTCACGTACACATCGGAGGTTGTGTTTATTCTTTTCTGTTTTATAAGCCCAGATTGATTAGAAATATATTCACTAATAAATTTATCAAATACAATGTCTTTTATAGTATCATTTGCTTTTATGTATTGTTTCCAAGAATACCAGTTTTTAGATAAATCTTTTAGTTTTTTTGTAAAATCTATGAAAAAATCTTGCTGATCATGGCTTAAATCAGATTCAACAAAATTTTTGGCCTCACTTTGGTTATAAAGTTTTGCCCTGTGCCACAATGCGTCAAATTGTTTGTAATAATAAATGTAGTCATTTTCATCTCGTTCAGATAATATTTGAAAAAACTTTTATTTGTTATCTTCGAAGGGCTGGGCATAAATTTGAACCCACATAAATTTCTGACTCTTTTGCTCAACAATGAACATTCCCTGAGTGGGTATAAAGGGTAAAGTCCGGATTTCAAAAAGGTCTTTATTCAGGCTGGCTAGTGCATTTAAATTATGAATGGAATCCGTAAATAATTTTTTTAGCTCGCTATAATTTCCTTTTAAAATATGGTTCCTTGACCATAATTCCAAAATATGATCACTAGGCTCGGAAATAATTATTTTTATTCTCTTTTTTTGACCTATTAGGTTTGAAAAATTGTCTTTGTATTTTTCTAACACTTCCCTCAATGTAACTCCACACAATAATATGGTCTCAGATTTGTCTAAAATATCTTTTGGAATGTCATAGGTCGGATGGAAAAATTTTTCAACTGGGAAACCTTCTTTTTGTATACTTTCAATTACTTTTTCATTGGTGTCAATAAGCTTTGTTAAATCCTCTTTGATTTGCTTGTCTCTATTTAAGTAAAACATATCAAGTAAAATATATGTTATAAATATTACAGATATTTCATCTAAAATATTTGTTAAATGATTTTGAAAGAACCCTTGGGGAAATTTCAAATACAGGACTATGAATCCAGAAATAATAAATAGAGCAATTAAAATATGAAAGAAATTTAGAAGAACTTTTAGCTGTTTTTTCGGTAAATCGGACATGTTTTTAATCTAGTTTTTGTCTGTCTTCCTCCAGAAACTTAAACTCTAAAGGTGAATTTTTACCAAATAAGTTCCTTTAATGAGGATGTGTAAATTTAATACTTTCTAATGAGTAGTAAGATAATGCTTCATTTGATTCTTTATCAAAAAATCGTTAATAATTTTCAAATTTGCAATGAACGATTTTGTATAATTTTTAAATGGCTACATCCGCCAAAGAGACTCAGATCACCAGCAACCCCAATTTCCCCAACTTATTAAAGGGTTTATTGTACCAAAACAACTCAAAATCCTCCAGGCCCTCCGCTTCGTAATGCTCTTGAACTTGTTGGAAAGTCCAGGTTTCGGCCTGATCAACTGCAATTTTATCCAAAATCTCCAGCACCCATTTTCCCTGCGGCACTTCTACCTTGATGCTGAGGTTTTCTTTTTGGTCATAAAAAGTCAGGAGTGCGCTCTCCCAGGTTTCACCCCGTTTGGTTTTGCTACTGATTTCCAGTTCGGGCGCATTGCCCAACCAAACCACCTTGGCATTGGCTTTGATCGACAAAACTTCATCTTCATTCAGTGCATTGAGGATGTAATCCTTAGGAATTTTGGTGCGGGGTACTTTAAAATCAAACCAATCTTGCAGCGGGAATTCAAAGCCTATTCCGTGCATGTAATTCAGCAGTGATTTTTTTAAACCAAAACCATACGAATCGTGGTCAGTCCCAGTTGGGTCAGTGAACAGGATATCGTTGTTGGCAAAAGGTCCGCTGCAGCCGGGCTCAATTTTGATGCCATAAGCACCCGGATCCAACCCCACCGGACTATGCGCAGTGAGGGCAAACTGGTGCCAAAATCCAGATTGTAACACCCCAGCCTCGAACAATTGACGCACCATTTCCAGTGAGTCAATTGTTTCCTGCGCGGTTTGACTCGGGAAGCCATACATCAGGTACGCGTGTACCATGATGCCTGCTTCCGTGAAGTTGCGGGTTACGCGAGCCACTTGAGCCACCGTTACTCCCTTTTGAATCAAAGCCAACAAACGATCAGAGGCTACCTCCAACCCTCCGGACACAGCAATACAACCCGAAGCTTTGAGCAAGAGGCACAAATCCCGACTAAAACTTTTTTCAAAACGAATATTGGTCCACCAGGTTACGGTGAGTTTGCGACGGATGATTTCCAGCGCCAGGGCGCGCATGAGGGCGGGCGGAGCGGCTTCGTCCACAAAATGGAAGCCTCGCTCGCC
>JAAFHQ010000142.1 GCA_013298445.1 Chitinophagales bacterium
CCAGACTATCCAGCCAAGAGGCCAGTGAAAAGTACTGTGGGACCAATACCAATGTATTTGTTGCTTTCAAAAGCGGGGCATTGCAAAAGAATTTCGCGACTTGCCCCGGAGCAAAACCAGAAAAAATTGCGAATGCGTTGGTTGATGTTAACCTTCATGTAAAATCAATATTAATGTTAGGTTTGAAATTAGAGTGGAGAAAGCTAATCTAATTTGTAAATTTAGAGATCATTAATTCTTAAACGAAAAAATCAACGAAGGTGGTCAATCTAGTCTGTGCTTATGCCTCAACTATTTATCCACAATCATAAAGGTGTTTGTTGATTTGCAAAACCTAAAATTAAATGCAACACTATGATCACTATTTTACTTTCTTCAGCCGATGACCTTGATGTTGAGGTAAAACTAAGCGGCAAAGCCATCGTCACCCAAAACGACCTAAAAATCGAATATAATGATGCAGATAAAGTGCTGACCATCAAAACCCCGGGAGGAAATGAATTTGTGCTTTCCGACAAGGATAAATCTGTGTCTTTGAAAGACCTGAACGGCAACAAAATGACCATGGACAATAGCGGCATCTCCCTAAGTAGCATCAAGGATGTAGTCATCAAAGCCAATGGCAAGGTGGATATCCAGGGTAAGCTGGGAATAAGTAACGCTGCTTCGGGAGGCGACATCAGCCTGGAAGGGCTCAACGTAAAGGCGAAAGCTAAAATTTCCTTTTCGGCACAAGGCTCCGCCTCTGCTGAGTTAAAAGCAGCTGGTAACACCAGTGTGAAAGGAGCAATGGTCATGATCAACTAAAAACACAATCTATGCCACCTGCTGCAAGATTAACCGATATGCATACTTGCCCTATGGTAACTCCGGGCTTACCTCCAATTCCACATGTGGGTGGGCCAATAGTAGGGCCAGGAGTACCCAATGTACTGATAGCAGGAATGCCAGCTGCTGTAATGGGGGATAACTGTGTTTGTGTTGGTCCTCCTGATGTAATTGTTAAAGGCTCTGCAACGGTACTGATTTCTGGTCGGCCGGCTGCACGGATGGGTGATACCACTGCACACGGCGGCAGTATAGTATTTGGCACTCCAACGGTGATCATTGGTGGTTAATTAAACATATGGACAATACTGTCAAGAAGTCTTTTTTAGAGAACTGGCCAGTGCGCCACGTGGAAACGCCCCTCAACTGGGGTGATCTGGTGCTCGATGCCTACGCCCTGGAAGACATCCGCGAAATCCTGATCTGGCTCGAACACCAAAAGGTGCTGCTGCAAGACTGGAACCTGGAACGCCGCATCAACCAGGGTTACCGCGCCCTGTTTTACGGCCCACCAGGTACCGGCAAAACCATGACTGCTGCGCTACTGGGCAAATCGACCGGGCGGGATGTGTACAAAATTGACCTCTCGCAGGTGGTATCCAAGTACATCGGCGAAACCGAAAAAAATCTAGCCAATATTTTTGATCAGGCGGAAAGTGGCCGATGGATCCTCTTTTTTGACGAAGCGGATGCCCTTTTTGGCCGCCGCTCCCTGAGCAAAGACGCCAAAGACCGCTACGCCAACCAGGAGGTAGCCTATCTGCTCCAACGGATTGAAGAATTTTCGGGTGTCGCCATTTTGGCCACCAACTTCAAGGGCAATATTGATGAGGCTTTTACCCGGCGTTTTCAGGCCATGATTTATTTCCCCATGCCCAATGCCGAGCAGCGTCTGCGGCTCTGGAAAGAGGGCTTTTCAGGCCAGCTACCCTTCGCTGGTGATATCGACTGGGAAGACATCGCCCAAAAATATGAACTATCCGGTGGAGCCATAATCAATGTCTTGCGGCATTGCGCCCTGGCAGCAGTACAACGACAGCCAGCAGTGGTGACAGAGGAAGATGTACACAAGGGGGTACGGCGGGAGTTGAGAAAGTAGGGAAAAAGGGGGGTGTAGGGGTTTATAATCAATAGACAATCAATTGCAATCTATCAAAAAGCACCAATTCCGCACCAGCAGTAAACAAAGCCTGAATATTTGAAACCTCCTTGTCAAAAAAAGCAAGTAACTCCTCATTTTTGATGTTACCGAACTGAAGTAACAATACTTTTGGTGGTGCGCCTTGTGCAAGATAAGCATCAAAAAAATCACTGTCTTTAGTAACAATGGTTCTATTTTCTCGTGCAGCTATTTCTCGGATTTCTTTGTCTTGCAATAAGTGTCCGTCTGGAAAAAAGGTAGTATGAATCGCATCGCAACCTTTCGCATTCAGAAATTTTGCCAATTTATATGGGAGTTGCGTATCAATGATGAATTTCAACATATGCTAGGCAGCAGCAAGAGGAATGATGGATTTTGTATTTGCCATCCGAGCAGCAAACAATAAGCAAGCGTAGATATCTTCTTGCTCCAAATAAGGATAATCCTCTAGGATTTCTTCGTGCGTCATACCTGCTGCAAGCAACTCTAGCAACTGCGCTACGGTGAAACGCATATTGCGGATGCTCGGTTTGCCATGCGAGACTTCAGAATTAATTGTGATGCGTTCGATGATGTTTTTCATGTGTTACAAAAATACTAGAAAAAATGTTGAAAAAAAAATATTTTTGAGATTGCGACACAACTCAATGAACCTTATCTGCATTAGCGGACAGGCAATGCCGTTTTTCCTTGGCATAGGGTCAAATTTTTTAACTCATCTTTTAATCTAAATATCATGGCTGGAGAAAAGCAAGAAGTACAGTGGCCAATTCCAAACTTTCACTTTCGGGCGATGGTCGGAAGCACTGAAATTTCTTTTCAAGAGGTATCTGGTTTAGACGCTGAAGTTGATGTCGTTGAATACCGCAATGGCAATAGCCCCAACTTTGTCGAGCCCAAAATGCCTGGGTTAAAAAAATACTCCGACATAACCCTCAAAAAAGGCATGTTTAAGGGGGATTTAGAACTGTATGATTATTTCATGAAGGTACAAATGAACCTGATCGAGCCTAAAACCATCACCATTTCGCTCATCGATAGTGACAACCAAACGACTCTATTTGTGTGGACGCTCACCAATGCTTTTCCAAAAAAGGTAACAGGTGCGAGTTTGAACGCCAAAACCAGTGAGGCAGCTATCGAAGAGATCGTACTTGCACACGAAGGGATGACCATGGAAGCCAAGTAAGTTTGGCCCTGTTTAAGCTAACCTAGGCAGATGTTCTCACTTCGACTCCCTAATCAATTGAAAAGAACAAGATTGCGCCTTCGCCTCCACATCAAAAGACCTCAAACTGTAAAAACCTTCGATCTTCCCTTCTTCTTTTTGTAAAAAAATGGCCAGCGTGATGTAGCCCATTTTTTCACCGCCAATCATCCAATCTCCCCTGGCAAAAAGCACATTGTCGTTCACACTGCCTGTCAATTTGGCCTGCACTTCAAAACCCTCAAAGGCATAAAACTCGGCAATGAAGCTTCCTTTTTTTTCTATAAATTCTACAATTTCAAGGTTGGCACTCGCCTTTTTTTTCAAGGTTCCATTGATGGTTTCGCCCTGGTACAGCCCTAAAAAAGGGCGGTAATTTTTCACTTCGAAGCGGGGAGCTTCGTTCATGAGCGCCACAAAATCAATCGGTTTCGCATCGATCAGGTTTTGATCTGCTTTGGCATTACGTTGTTGGGGAGCGGGTAAGGTGCTTTTTTCCAGGGATTCGTCATAATGAAAATCCTTCTTTTTGAGCACATCCCGCTCAAATGAATAATTGTATTCTGCCCAGGGTTTTCCGTGGGTAACACGGATTGGCGATCCATTCTGGTCGAATTCTTTTTGCTCGCCATACCAATCTTCCCCCTCATAAACCCCAACCATGGACAGCTTCCCATTAAAATGATACCAGCGACATTCTCCTTTCAGGTGCATTTTCCAGGAAAATAGCCCAAGTCCCGATTCCTGGTGTACTGCCGTAACCCATACGTAGCCTTGGGTTTTGATTTCGCCAGTGATGAAGTGGTCTTCAAAGTAAAAGTAGAGGTTAGGGGTCTTGAAAGCCGCAATACGACCCGTTTCGTCTATTTCAACTTTGTCCTTTTTTTTATCCCCAGCAACTACTTCCCGAAAAATGCGGTACACCCGCGCTCCCTCTTTGCCGGGAAGCACGCGGCCACTGATGTCAAAAAAAAGAGGTCCTTTGAAACCGTGGGGGATGTAGACGCCTTGGGCTAGTAAACCTTGCCCCACCAACAGCAAACCCAAAATCATGAGCCATTTTGACATACTTCCTCGTTTTAGCATTGCTTGGGGATAATCAACGCACCTCTTTTACTTCTACCAAAACACTCGTGCGCCGAAGACTCAGACTCGGATTAAAGCCAACAGTCATCAAAAAATCACCGGAATAAACCGTGGTAGCGTTGATGCTCGACCGGGTGCCCGGGAATACGTTGAGTTCGGTCAAACGGTACTTTTTCACGGGATCCAGCCCTTGCAATTTTATGGGCGCAGTGGAAAACGAATTTTCGTAACGGTTGCTCACTACATAGTTGAACACAATCGCCCGGTCTTTTTGGGGGCTGACAAACATACTGGAGGCAATCGGGTTTTGCCAGGGGCTCACCAATCGATACAAATCACCGTGCCAAATCATATCGCTGATGGATTGGTAATTTTTGATGGCCTGCTGGCTGAATTCCAATTCCTCAGGCTTGAGCTGGTCCACCACGATGTCGTAGCCCATTTTGCCCATCATGGCCACGTCGGTGCGGAACTTGATGCCCACCTTGCTCCAATCGGTGATGTGGGCGCAATGGGTAATGGCAGGATAATAATAGGAATATTCCCATTGTTGGAAAATCCGCTCCAGGGGGTCAGTATTGTCTGAAACCCAAAACTCGGTGAAGTATTTGAGGGCCCCATAATCCACCCGACCTCCGCCACCCGAACAAAGCATCATGGGCACCACCGGGTACTTTTTGCGCAAGCGTTCCAATACGCTGTACAAACCATTGACATAATCCACATAAAGGTGAGTTTGGGGCATTTTTTGCTTTTCCAGATAGGCCGAATGCGCGTTGTAAATCACGGCATTACAATCCCATTTGATGAAGGCGATATTGGGGTTTTGGGTAAACAACTTATCCAGAATGCCGAAGACAAAATCCTGCACTTCTGGGTTGCTCAGGTCCAATACCAGCTGGTTGCGGAAATAATGCTCGGGGCGCTCAGGTTGGCGAATGACCCAATCGGGGTGTTTTTCATAGAGCTCACTTTTGGGATTGACCATTTCGGGCTCGACCCAAATGCCAAATTTTACGCCCGCTTTGGTGGCTTCCTCCACCAAATAACCAATGCCATGCGGCAATTTTTTGACGTTCTCCTGCCAGTCGCCCAAACCAGCTACATCACCATTGCGGGGATATTTGTTGCCAAACCAGCCATCGTCCAGCAGGAATAGGTCTACGCCCAATTTTTTGGCTCCGGCAAACAAATCCACCAGCTTTTTTTCATCAAAATCAAAATAGGTCGCTTCCCAGTTGTTCAGCAAGGTCAGGCGAGAGCCATTCCCATCCAGCACCCGGAAGTTCCGTGCCCAACTGTGCAAATTCCGACTCACTTCACCGATGCCATTTTCTCCATATGCATAAATCAGCGCCGGGGTTTTGAAGCTCTTCCCCGCGGCTAGTTGGTATTCCGAAGCATGGGGGTTGATGCCCGCAATCAAGCGCAGGTTGTGGTAGCTATCCATTTCGAAGTCGATCTTGAAATTGCCCGACCATGCCAGATTCGCCAGCAGCACTTTGCCGCTGTTTTCGGTAGCAGGTTGGTCAAAAGACAACATGAAGGTTGGCGGTTGGTACAGGTTGGCGCGGGCACCCAATTTGGAATCGAGGGTATGGATGCCAAAAGGCAGACGGGTTTCTTCGGGTTTCATCTCTCCGGCCCAAGTGCCGTGGTAATGCCGCAGGTAGTAGTCGGAACCCATAAAGTACAAGTTGGCTGAAGCATATTTGTCCAGGCGGATGGTGCCTTTTTCCGCATTTTTGATTTCACTCCACTGCTCGAATACGTTGTTTTGAGGGTAGACTTTGAAGTACAAGGTAACCTCCGTGGCGTACACCGGATCGCGCAGTACCACGCTGGTTTGGGTGACCTGATTGGCCAATGTCTCCTTGCGGTGGCTCACATACCTCAGTTCAGTCGAGGTATTGCCGTCGGCGTGGATGATTTGCAGAGCTGGCTCCACCAAGCTCCAGGAGCCACTGGGGGTGTAGACATTATTGTAAATTCCGGCATTGCCGTCGTTGTGTTTGTACGTAGCCTTGATGCCCGCGTATTCGGCAGCATCGCCGAGGCGTTTGCCAAAATGGGTGATGCCGAGGCGTTGATCGGAGTCCGTCTGTAGAACCAACGCGTAATCTTTTGATTCAATGGGGATGGTTACACTGGCTTGAGCGTGTAAAGGCGACTGTCCAAACAGTAAGCAAAAAGTCAGGAGGGCGCAGAGAAGAACTTGGTGTTTCATGATGATCTATACATTTAGCAAGGCCAGCGCAAAAGTTGTGGGATTGGTGGCTCTGTTTCAAACTCCAATTTAGTACTTTAAAAGCCAATTTTTCAGCAAAAGGTGCAGGTTTCTTGGCGCACTTGCGCTTCAATTATTGCCTCTTAAAATCTTCACCATGAAAAAACCAATCAATCATTTGGTTTATTTGATGTTTTTATGTTGTGCATTGAGGCTTCATCAATGCATTAATGCTCTGACTGCCTCTGGATCAATTTTCAGAGACAGCTTTTTTATTCTGATCCAGATTTAATTCTACTCTGAAGCCATTTTCAAAAACGGCATCCAAACTACCTCCCATGTTTTTTGCCCGCATGGCCATATTGCTCAGGCCTAGTCCATCGGAAACCATTTGTTCTTCACGTGTTCCGTTGTCTTGTACCACCAAGCGCAAATGGCCTTTTTCTTGTTCAAAAACGATGTTGACCTGAGTGGCATCCGAATGTTTTACAATATTGGTAATCGCCTCCTTAAAAATCAGGTAAATGTTTTGGCGTTTTTCTGGGTCGATGAATTTTTTTCCATCGATGTTGTTCAGCTCAAAGTGGTAGGCGACGTTTTTTAACCCCAGGTTTTTTTCAGCAAAAATCCGCATGCGGTCAATCAGGTTTTCGTATTTGTCCTTGCGGGAATCGATGACCCATACAACATCGCGCATGCGTTCCATGGCATCGCGGCTCATGTCACTTAGTTCGTTGAGCGTGGTTTTGATTTCGCTTGGTGCAGTGTAGGCCATCACTTGGGATTGCATGGCCAGGCCCGACAAAATGGAACCAACGTCATCGTGTAAGTCACTGGAAATTTTGGTGCGGATGGCTTCCAATGCTTTTACTTTTCGGATGGCTTGGGCGGTACGGTATTGGATAAAAACGTATACAGCTGCTGCAAAAATTCCCGCATAAAGCACATAAGCCCACCAGGTTTTCCACCAGGGCGGACGGATGGTAAAAGGGTACATCAGGGTTTTGCTCCAGTAACCGTCTCCATTCATGGCCCGAACCTTGAACGTGTAATTTCCTGGGGGCAGGTTGCCATAAGGCACTTCGGTAAGAGAACTTAGCCCACTCCAATTGGCATCAATACCTTCCAATTTGTATTGGTAGCGCATTTTTTGAGGCGACTGGGTGGCAATACCAATAAAATGAAAGCTGAGAAAATTGTTGCGGTGTGCCAGGCTCAATTGTTCAGGAACCCCTTTCCAGGGTTGTAAACTGGCAAACCTGAATTTGCCTACTTTTACACCATTGCTCAAATTGAAAAAAGTATCCTTTTTGCCCGCCAATAGTGCCCAGGGGATCGATTCGTTGAACAAGCTGATGTTGCTGAGTTCCACCTTGGGAGCCTGAGTTTCAAGGCTGTCGCCACTTGGATGGTACACAGTAAGTCGGTCACTTGCACCAACCCAAATGTCGCCTCCCGCATCCTGTCCAATGGCCCCCAAATAGCAGGACACCCCTAAAAAACCATCCTCGTAGGCGTAGTTTTTGAATAGTACCGGCAATTGTTTCAAGGCTTTAGGTTGTACAAACTGCGCTTTTTCCAGTTGCCTCAAGGCAGTCTGGGACAACTTGCTCAAGCCGCCGCGGGTACCCAGCCAAAGGTTGTCCTGTTCATCCAGGGCCAAGCTCAAAATATTGTTGTTGATCAGTCCTTCCGCTACGCCAAAACGGGTGAACTGCCGTTGAGTCTGATCCAATCGAATCAGCCCATTGCCGACACTGCTGATCCAAATTTGACCCGATTTATCTTCTACAAGGCCTGATACATCATCGCTGAAGAATCCTTCCTGCGTAGTGAAATGGGTGATTATTTTGCGCTGTTGGTCAAGTTTATTGAGGCCTCCGCCTCTGGTGCCAATCCAGATATTTCCACGTTGATCTTCGATGATGCTTTTAATGTCATTGTGGCTCAGCCCCTCTTTGGTGGTGTAATTGGTAAAAAACTGACCGGTAGAGTCAAGTCGGGAAACCCCGTTGTTCCAGGATCCAAACCAAATGGCACCACTGCGATCTTGATAGATGCAACGAATGTCATTGCCGCATAAGCCAGATTCTTGGGTATAGGTGACAAAATTTTTGCCGTTGAATTTCGAGACTCCCCCACCCCAGGTTCCGCACCAAATATTGCCCTGTCGGTCTTCTAAAAGGCTGAACACGCTATTGTTGTCCAGTTTGTACCCCAATCCATCTTTAGTTGAATAATGATGAAAGACATTTTTGCTGCGATCCAATTGAACCAAACCACCTCCCCGGGTACCCAACCACAAATTACCTTTCCGGTCATTCAATACATTGAACACAATGTCGCTGCCGAGGCCTTCTTCCACGGTAAAATGTGAGAATAAATTGCCCGCATATTTGATCACTCCTCCGCCCAGGGAACTGCACCAGATCTCACCTGTTCTGTCTTCCAGCAAATCCGAAATAAAATTATTGCTCAAACCTTGTTTTTCGCTAAACCGGGTCAGGGTATTCAGGTGGGTATTTAAGCGCAGCAAACCTACGCCATCCGAGGCAAACCAGATGTTTTCATTCTTGTCCTGAATGATGCTAGTGATGGTAAAATCAGCGTTGAGCTGATAATGGGCAAAGGTGGTGCCGTCAAAAGTGGACGCCAACCCTCCGGTGGAACCCAGCCAAAGTAGCCCGTTTTTGTCTTCTCGAATGGAATAGATGTAATTGGCTTTCAGTCCGTTTTTATTGGTATAATTGTAAAAAGTTTGGCCATCAAATTTGCTCAAGCCACCCGCTGAACCAAACCAAAGATTCCCTCTTTTATCTTCCATTGCGCAGATGACATCATTGTTGATTAAGCCCTGTTTTTCGGTATAGTGCGCAAAGTTTTTGCCATCGTATTTGAATAGTCCGCCGGAACTGCAAAACCATAAATTCTCTGCTTTGTCCTGAATGATTTTGATGACGGGGAAATCGGAAAATCCTTCGGCGAGGCTGTAACTGGTGAAATATTTCCCATCGAATTTGGAGACGCCCCCACTCCAAAACCCGATCCAGATATTGCCTTGTTTATCCTGAAAAATGCTGCTGATGCTGTTGCCGCCCAAACCCGTTTGATCGGTATAAGTAATGAAGTGCTTGCCATCGTAACGGCTCAATCCGCCGCCATCGGTACCGATCCATAAACAGCCCAATTGGTCCAGCAGTAAGCAAGTGGTTTGAATGTGTTTTAAACCCTGTAAAACGCTGAAAGAACTAAAGTTGTCGGGATTATGGTCGCTGATGTGGGCATCTTTGGCCATACTTGTTTCGGGAATGCCCATGGCCACTGGCCGATCGATCGCAGGGCTTACGCTGGGCAGGGTTAAGCCGTTTTGTCCAGGGATGGCTTTTACGGGTAGCCCAGCTGGTCTATTTTCGGGTCGACCAAGAGCTTGGATGTTGGTATTGGCGGCTACTTCAAAGGGTGTACAATTGGGACCAACAAATACAGGGCCAATTGCGGCGGTTTGTGGCGGAATGATGCTGTCCTGAGGAACAAGACGCCCTTTGGCCGGAATAAAATCGGGGAAAAAGTGGGGTAAATTTTCGTCGGAGTGATTCTGATTGCAAGAAAACATCGAGCCCATGCAAAAATAAACATACAACAACCTTAAACACCTGGACAGGTGATGATGGCATCGATTTTGGGAAATCATAGAGCAGCCTTTAAATGATTACGCTTCGAGCTCCCAAGATAATGATTTTGGCCTAGGAACGGAAACAGAATAAAGTAAACACTTGACAAGCTCTTTTTCGATTTCGCTGCGTTACTCCTCAG
>JAAFHQ010000143.1 GCA_013298445.1 Chitinophagales bacterium
GTACCGCATTCTGGTGCTGCAATCCTTGACCAAATTGCGCCAACTGGTGAATCACCCGCGCCTGGTTTCGGAGGAATACACCAAGGAAAGTGGCAAGTTCAACGACATCCTGGAGCAATGGGATACCATCCGCCGCAGTAACCACAAGGCGCTGTTTTTTAGCTCCTTCGTGCAATACCTCAGCCTCTTCCGCGAGGAATTTGAGCAACGCAAACAACAGTTTTCCTGGCTCACGGGCGATTTGACCGCGAACAAACGGGTGGAAGAAATCAAAAAATTTGAGGCGAACCCCGAGGTGCAATCTTTTCTGATCTCCATCAAATCCGGCGGTACCGGCCTCAACCTCACTGCCGCCGACTACGTCTTCATCCTCGACCCCTGGTGGAACCCCACCACCGAGCAACAGGCAATAGCCCGCGCCCACCGGATCGGGCAGGAAAAAAGTGTGATCGCCATCAAGTTCATCACCAAAGACAGCATCGAGGAAAAAATCCTGAAGTTGCAGGATAAAAAATCGAAGTTGGCGGAGGATATCATTGAGAATGTGAATCGGGCGGAGTTTTCGAGGGGGGATATTGAGTTTTTGTTGGAGTAGGGGGAGATGAAGGTATCCGGGGAATCTTGGTATCCCCGTTCGAAAGTTTCAGACTTTCGAAGGGGTTAGTCCCGCACGATCATGCGCTAAAGAACTTTTCGAAAGGGCGAACCTTTCGAAAAGGCGTACTTGATCCCCAGATTAATCCTGAATTGTCCATCGTTCATAAGTATAAAAATACCACTGTGGTTTAATTTTTCGCAAGGTCAATTTGCTTTCAATTATCACTCCTCCTGCCTCTTCTCTGGTCTCAAGTGGGATATTTTTTTCGCTTAATTGGCTGTATAGTATGCCTTCAACATGAGGCTCTAAAAAGGATTTATCTTGGGTAGGAAACCTAATGCTGCGGTAAACACCATCTTCAAACTCTATATAGATGTGATTAAAAATTGAAATGGGTAGCCGCGATTTTTGCCATCGAGCTGAAATTTGGATTTGATTCTTTTTAATTTCTGACACTATTCTTTCACGTTCTTTCATGAGTAACAATCCATCACTGGTATAAACCCATTCCTCAGGAGTTAGTACGGTTCCTAAACCGATAAAGGGAATGACCAAGCTCCAAAGGAAAAATACTTTAGGCAGATTTTTTCTTCGCCAATAACTAAAACCAATCAAAAACAGCGTACTCAAGAGTCCAAATGCAGGGAATAGAAATGTGAAAAAATCCCCTCGAAAAAGATAAAACAAGATTAAAGGCTGCAAAATTGCAGCAATCGTCAACAGGATGAGAAAACTAAAAACGAACTGCTTCATAAAATTTTGATTCGCATGTACTGAACTTTGTCCTTTATTTCATTCCCGTAAACATCAAAATAATTGCGATGAATGACCGAGATGTAAAAATAACCATCCTTACCCCAAAATCCACTGCTTTCAGGCGCTTCTGGGAGCGACCAATTTGCAAAAGCCAGATTCACAATGGGCTCAATGGTATTCTCATTTACACTGTAAAGTTCCACTTCAGGGTAGTCTTTGAATTCGTCATCTTCAAAGACAAGTATGTACTTTCCATCTGGCGATAAATGAGGAAATTCATGTGGCCGGATAGATTCCTCGCCACTGGTGCGATCAACCAATATGTGTTCCCAATCTTCCCAGTAGGTCGCTCGAATCACATACTTATTGATGGCAGGAATTTGACCAATGTATTCATATTCTACACCATCTTCTTCATTTTCATTTTCATTCACATATGTCCTCTCCTTTGACGCGAATTGTAAGGTCAACTGTCTCCCTTTCACCTTTACTCCCGTGCTGTCCTTCAGTAAGTGTTCAACTTTGTTTGCTTTATTGTAAAGGTACTCCGCTTTGTAAGCAAGTTCAAAGCGCAGAAATTCCTGCAAAGGCTGTGCTGGGCTATACGAAATACTCTTTTCCCTCAGTTTGGTCATGGATACAATTTTGTTCAGCTCCGTGGGGATAAGCAGGATTTCCTTTAATGTTCCGGTGGATTTTTTGAGAATGTATACTTTTTCTTTTCGATGAACTTTATGCATACCTCCAGCATAATAATTTTCCATTCTTTCAATCTCAGCTATAATACCCAGCCAGTTTGGGGTTATTTCACATATCTTAACCTTTGTCCCATATTCCAGGCTCCCCAAGGTTTCAGCGGAATAGTTGGTATCCTGTTTCATTTGAACTCCAGCTCGGTCAATAATATGAGTCCACCCTAAAAACGAAGGATTTTCGCCAAGTGGATAACCAATGGTATCCGGTTTTTTGTAGGTTAAATGTTTTGGTGTTTTTATTGACTCAATAACTGAATCAGGTTTGTTCTTGCAAGTATTCAGCAAACAAACAGTCAGAAATAAAATACAGCTTACCATTGGTCTCATCATCTCTTAATGGCAATATTTAAGTTTTTATTTTGTTAAAAGTCAATTTTTCAATTCTACTCTCCCGCTATCTTCCTCCCCTCCAATTCAGTCTTCAACTCCACCATTTCTCTGATAACCAATAATCATGCTTAGTCGCTAGTAAAATATAACAAATCGCCAAAGAAGCGACGAAATGTAACCGATTGCACTGATTTTTTTTACTGATTTTTGACTACCTTTGTTTTAGCTAGGAAGAAAGGCATTTAAAATCACCCATTTTATTGTTTTTCACTCATTTTCGCTTTATCCACCACACGGGATGTATAGCTATTGATCTTAGCGTCAGACTACAAATGTTCCTGCGTGTTATGAGCAAGACAAAAAAGGATGTAACCATCTATGATATTGCAGCCCAGTTAGATATATCCGTAGCTACGGTGAGCCGGGCCTTGAGGAATGATCCGGTGGTAAGCGACAAAACCAAAAAACGAGTCTTTGAACTGGCCGAAAAACACGGTTATCAGGCCAATCAGTTTGCCCGCAGCCTACGTCAGCAGCATACCAACACCATTGGGGTGATTATTCCCCGGCTGAACAGCTACTTTATGGCATCGGTGATTGCAGGCATCGAAAACGTGGCCAACCAGGCCGGGTACAACCTGATCATCAGCCAGTCTTCAGAATCTCCCGAAAGAGAAGCCATCAACGTCCGCACCATGTTCAACAACCGGGTAGATGGCCTATTGGTGTCCCTCTCTTACCTGACGAATAATTTGGAGCCTTTTGAAAAATTTGCCCGGAAAAACATCCCCGTCATCTTTTTTGACCGCAGTCCTGAAAACAGTTCCTTCACCAATATCCGCATCAACAACGTTCAGGCTGCATACGAAGCCACCAAACATTTGCTGAGCCAAGGGCGGCGGCGGATTGCCCACGTTACCGTATCCAACACGCAGAGCATCTACAAGGAGCGCTTTCAGGGTTATGCCATGGCTCTCGCTGAGTTTGGGATTCCCTTGGAGAAAAGCCTGATTCGCCTGGCTGACTTAAGCATGGAATCGGGAACGGAGGCCGCCAAATACCTGCTTTCCCAGCCCAATCGGCCAGACGCCGTATTTGTGGCCAATGACAACTGTGCAGCAGGTTGTGTCATCGGCCTGAAAGCCCAGGGTATCCGGGTACCGGAAGACATTGCGGTGGTTGGCTTCAATGACGACCCGGTCAGTAGAATAGTTGAGCCCAACCTGACCACTATCCATTATCCCGGTCATGAAATGGGCGAATTGGCGGCCCGCAGCCTGATCAATCACCTGAGCGGTGCCGGAGACATCATGATGACCCAAACGATTTTGTTGCGTTCTGATTTGGTGGTGCGGCAATCATCGGGAGCTCTGGTGCCCAGTCATTAAACCCAAAATCGGGAAGTTAATTTGACTGCGGCACTTAAGCAGATTTGTGTTGCATAAACCTGGCCAGGTTCCCCTTCGCGGTGCTATTCACCTTTTTGTGAAAATAGGGCGTCCAGCCCAGGAGCATACCAGTAAGGCCAAAAGCCTGTCTGGCCCAGGCATAAAAATCGAAGCGGTCGATGTGTTTTTTGATTTTGCCGTTTTCAAATTCAAAACTGGCGTTGATTTTATTGAGGACTTTGCGTCCGGTGGCCGAGAAGGTGTAGCGAGCCTCCCAATAGGCAGATCCAGTGTGCTCATCTGCGCTAACATTCTTGAATTCCAACTGTAAATCCTTACCATTGCGGATCAGCATTTCCCACATGGAGCGAACCTGAGCGGCATCCAGGTTCTGAAATGCCTCGTCGCTGAAGGTGGCATCATCGGTGTAGCAGGCTTGCATGCCCGCGTAATCTTTGTTTTGGAAGCAAGTGTAGAAGTGTTCGAGGAGGAGTTGATTTGGGTGTTTGGACATGACGCTAAGTGTTTGTACCGCGAAATGTACATCAATTTCCCCAATTTGGCGTTCATTAAGCACAAAGAACAACGCGGTAGCATCAATAAACGTGCACCTCGTCAAGAGTTGACGAGCATCATTGATGCTGCCTTGGTCCTTTGTGCTTATGGCATTTGAGCAGAAAAAGGTAAAACGAGCTTAAAGTGTATTAGAGTGTTGTTTGAGTCCCGTAATCATTGCCGTTGGATGATTATTGATGATACAAAAGTGCGGTATGATTTCCAGGCTAAAAAGTACAAATTTGCTAAAAATTGGAATTGTAACAAAAGTCACAATTGCCGTAAAAATCAAATTTTCAGGCAATTATGGCTTTTGTTTTTATCTGCCACTGGTTTTTAATACTTCAATTCCATATTGGGAGCGTAGGTGACCGTGGGGATATTTTTGGAAATAAGCCGATTGATGTCCCGCAAATAGGCTTTTTCTTCGCTATCACAAAAGGACAGTGCAATCCCGCTAGCTCCCGCTCGTCCCGTACGACCGATCCGGTGTACGTAGGTTTCAGGGATATTGGGTAGATCGTAGTTGATCACGTGGCTAAGGTTGTCTACATCAATGCCCCGGGCCGCAATGTCGGTAGCGACCAGTACGCGGATTTTACCTTCCTTAAACCCGCTGAGTGCACTTTGGCGAGCATTCTGGGATTTGTTGCCGTGGATGGCATTGGAACGGATACCTGCCTTGACAATGTCGCGATTGATTTTATCGGCGCCGTGTTTGGTGCGGGTAAAGACCAATACCGATTTGATCTTGGCTTGTTTCAGCAACTGGATCAACAGTTCACGCTTGTCCCTTTTTTCCACAAAATAAACCAGTTGTTCTACTGTCTCGGTAGTAGAAGATACCGGAGTAACCTCTACTTTAGCTGGGTTGCGCAAGATGGTACTGGACAATTTCTGAATCTCGGGCGGCATGGTCGCTGAAAAAAACAGGGATTGCCTGCGTTCGGGCAATTTGCTGATGACGCGTTTTACGTCGTGTACGAAGCCCATGTCCAACATCCGGTCGGCTTCATCCAACACAAAAGTATTGATGTATTGCAAGCTGACCAATTTCTGGTTCATGAGGTCGAGCAAACGCCCGGGAGTAGCAATTAGGATGTCGAGACCCCTGCGAATGTTTTCTACTTGTTTCGTCTGGTTGACACCACCAAAAATCACGCCGTGGCGCAAGTTGGTGTGCCGTCCATAAGCGCTGAAGCTTTCGTTGATCTGGATGGCCAGTTCACGGGTAGGGGTGAGAATCAGGGCTCTGATTTGGCGTGGGCCGATCGTGGGCACGCCGTCATTGTGCAACAATTGCAGAATCGGAATGGCAAAAGCTGCCGTTTTCCCGGTTCCGGTTTGTGCACAACCCAGGAGGTCTTTTCTTTGTAAAAGCAGGGGAATCGCTTGCTGTTGAATGGGGGTTGGGGTGGTGTAACCCTCTGTTTCCAGCGCACGCAAGATGGGGTCAATCAAATTTAAATCCTTAAACGTCATGTGGTGATGTTAGCTGCTACCTTGGTATCTGTTGTCTCAGTAGCAATAATAGCACAGACAGGGGAAAGATAGACTTTCTCCAGTGTGTACAGTAATCTCCTGAAATTGAATGAATCACAAGGTGAGCAAGGCAAAAATACCGAGCCGGAAAAACAAATGTAACAGTGGCTCTTCCGTATCTTGAGCTACAAATCAACATCAAGTATTTCAAAATCGCTACAAAGGTACAGTTTTATACCGTACCGTGCAGGTTTTTGTTTTTGACCTTTAAAATCCGCCATCCCTGTTTATATTTGTTACCACAGCTTCAAGTCAAAAATTTATGCTACACCTTTTCCTACTGCTATTTTTTACCCATATGCACGAACAAAACACCAAAACCATCCAAATCCAGGCGGGTCAATGGACTGCGCTGGAGTCTTCTACTTTTTTTCACTCTACGGATGGCACCGCCGCCGATTTTCCAACATCTGTACAACTAAAAGCGGATGAGGACTACCTGCACGTTGCGTTTTTGTGTGAAAAAGATGAGTTCGTAGCTCAAAATACTTACCTAGAGCACAACCAACCTTTGTTCAATCAAGAAGTGTTTGAGGTATTCATCGCCCCCGGCACTGCCGATCCGGCACAGTACCTCGAACTCGAAATCAATCCCAACAATGCCATTTGGGCGGGTAAAATTTCGTATCCATCCCTGGGGGAAAAAAGTGACATGAAGG
Organism: Chitinophagales bacterium; assembly: GCA_013298445.1. GTDB lineage: Bacteria > Bacteroidota > Bacteroidia > Chitinophagales > Saprospiraceae > Haliscomenobacter. The sequence continues at coordinate 6,584 of JAAFHQ010000143.1, forward strand.
GAGAGTTGATCGATCCCGCCAGCAGTAAAATCCTGCACCAGGCCACTAAAGGCCAACAAGCCTGGTCGGGCACTTTGTCGATTCCCTGGAGTTTGATTTCGGCTGAAAAATCTTCCCAGTACCGCATCAATTTTTACCGCATTGTGGCCAAACAAATGCCTCAGGAAAAAAACTGGAAATGCAATGTAGACAATTGTGCATTCCTCTGCTGGAGCCCCACCATGAGTGGTAAAACTCCAGCCTTTCACCGGCCACGTCGTTTTGGATTGCTTGATATTCTTCCGCGTTAGTTATCCTTTTTTTTACTGATGCGTGTCGAAATAAGGGATTTTTTTACCGCAGAGTTTCACAGAGTACACGCAGAGTTTTTAGTTTCACGGAGTTTTGCCACCTCCGGTGGCTGGAGGTCGGGGACCATTAAAATTTGATTGTTTTACATTATTGTTTATTAATGCGACTCTGAGTCATCTTAGCCACCGATAGTTATGAGTAGTGAAAAGTAATATCCGGCATTTTGCAGCTTTGCTGCTTTAATTTAACCAAGACAGTATTAATGAGGCTTCACTTCTTTTTGCTAAAAGCGACATGATGGCAAAACGGATGCCACGGATACCACAGATAAAAACGGATTTTTTTCCGCCTGCGGCGGAAAAGGACGAGCCGAAGGCGAGTCAAAATCCGTTCTAATCCGCGTCATCCGTGGCATCCGTTTTGCCATCATGCCGCTTTGGTTGAATTAAATCGAGGGTGAAAAATTATCATTATTATTTCTTAACGCTCGTTGCTAAAGGTGGCCTAAACTCCGAGAAACTCTGCGGGTACTCTGCGAAACTCTGCGGTAAAAAAATGTTGAGCCTGCATGTTGTATTTCCTGAAAAAAGCATTCCAATTCCTTGATCTTTAAGGCAAATAAGTCAAAACTCGCGTCGTTTATGAAACCTACATCTGCTCGTATAATTCTCTGCACATTTTGTGCATTCTTTTTTCTAACTATTACCCCAAGTTTCGCCAAACCCGTCGAACTCCGCTGTGAATACTTGGTCAATCCATTGGGTATTGACGCAGCCCGTCCGCGTTTCAGCTGGCGCTTGGAAGATCCTCGCCCCGGAGCGAGTCAAAGCGCCTACCAAATTTGGGTGGGAACCGATTCCGCGGGACTGCTCCAGGGCAAAGCACTGGTCTGGAATTCCCTTAAAGTAGCTTCCAACAAAACACTATTAACCTATGCCGGCCCAGCCCTACCAGCCTTCAGCAAGTACTACTGGGCCATAACCTCCTGGGGTGTGGATGGACAACGCACGGTATCCTCCATCGCCAATTTTGAAACTGGGATGCAAAAAGCCAGCAATTGGAAAGGTGCCTGGATTTCTGACACCCGCGACGTCAACCTCAAACCCGCCCCCTATTTCCGCAAAACCTTTGAAGCCCCCAAAAGCATCCGTTCAGCCCGCGCCTACATCGCAGTAGCGGGTTTGTACGAGTTGTCGATCAATGGCCAGACCATCGGCAATCACCGCCTGGACCCCATGTACACCCGCTTCGATCGGCGGACGATGTACGTAACCCACGATGTGACCAAACAAGTCCAAAGCGGCAAAAATGCCATTGGGGTTTTGTTGGGCAATGGCTGGTACAACCATCAATCTACCGCAGTATGGTTTTTTCACGAAGCACCCTGGCGCAACCGACCCACTTTTTGCCTCGATTTGCGCATCACCTATACTGACGGATCGGTAGAAACGATCAGTTCCGGCAAGGACTGGAAAACGGCCCTCAGCCCCATCATTTTTAACAGCATTTATACCGCCGAGCACTACGACGCCCGCCTGGAGCAGCCCAATTGGAACATGCCCAATTTTGACGACGCCCAATGGAAAACGGTGATACTACGCGCCGCACCCAGTACCAACCTGGTGGCACAGGTGATGCACCCCATCCGCAATGTGGAGGAAATTAGCGCAAAATCCATGCGCAAAATCAACGACACCACTTATTTGTACGACCTGGGGCGCAACATTTCCGGGGTGGTCAGCTTGCGGGTGAGTGGCGCAGCGGGCACCCGGATTCGACTCCGACATACCGAACGGCTCAACGCGGAAGGCCGCTCCGACATGTCGAACATCGATGTTCATTACCGCCCTACCGACAATACCGACCCTTTCCAGACGGACATTTTTATCCTGAGTGGCCGCGGCGAAGAACGTTTTATGCCCCGCTTCAATTACAAGGGTTTTCAGTATGTGGAAGTGAGCAGCAATCAGGCCATCACCCTTTCTGAAAACAGCCTCAAAGGGTATTTTATGCACAGCGACTTGCCTGCACTAGGAAAGGTACAATCGAGCAGCGCTACCCTGGACAAAATCTGGTTTGCCACCAACAACTCTTACCTTTCCAACCTTTTCGGCTATCCCACTGATTGCCCCCAACGGGAGAAAAACGGCTGGACTGGGGATGCCCATATCGCCAGCGAAACTGGTTTGTACAATTTTGACGGGATCACCGTTTATGAAAAATGGCTGGCCGACCACCGCGATGAGCAACAACCCAACGGCGTACTGCCTTCCATTGTGCCCACCAGTGGCTGGGGTTATGAATGGGGCAATGGCCCCGACTGGACGAGTACCATCGCGATCATTCCCTGGAATGTGTACCTGTTTTACGGCGATTCCAAATTGCTGGAGGATTGTTACGATAACATCAAACGTTACGTGGATGCCATCAGCGCCACTAGCAAAGGTAACCTGACCACCTGGGGCCTGGGCGACTGGGTGCCCGTAAAATCCAAAGCCCCGGTTGAGCTGACCTCCTCGATTTATTACTACGTCGATGCGACGATATTGGCCAAAACGGCTCAACTCTTGAATAAAAAAGCGGATTACACTACCTATTCGGCACTCGCTACCCAAATCAAAGCCGCCATCAATGCCAAATACCTGAACCGGGAAACGGGGATCTACGGCAATGGCACCCAAACGGAAATGAGCGCGCCATTGCATTGGGGTGTCGTCCCCGCTGAACTTCAGGCCAAAGTAGCCGCCAACCTGGCGCAAAGGGTTAAAGCCGATGGCGCACACCTTGATGTAGGCCTGCTCGGCACCAAAACCATCCTCAACGCCCTCAGCGACAATGGCTACGCCGATCTGGCTTACCAAATCGCCGCACAGGAAGATTTCCCTTCCTGGGGTTGGTGGATCAAAAATGGTGCCACCACCCTCTACGAAAACTGGCCCATCGATGCCCAATCCGACATCTCCATGAACCACATCATGTTTGGTGAAATTGGAGCCTGGTATTACAAGGCTTTGGGGGGCATCAAGCCAGACCCGGCGGCGCCGGGTTTTAAAAACATTCTGCTCAACCCCCATTTTGTGAAGGGTTTGAATCGCTTTCAGGCCAGTTTTAAAACGCCACAGGGGGAATTGGTGTCGAGTTGGGAAAGGACGGCGGCAGGTACGGTATACAAAGTAGTTGTGCCACCGAATAGTAGTGCCAGTTTGAGTTTGGAACTTTTGCCGGGGCAAAAGGTGTGGAGTAAGGGGCAGGTGTTGGCGAGTGAGGGGAAAAGTGGGTTTGTGCAAACCTTAAAAGCGGGTACTTATACCTTTTTGATCCGATAGACCCGAGTGTTTCCATCTACAACATTTTTACCGCAGAGTTTCGCGGAGTAAACGCAGAGTTTCTC
>JAAFHQ010000144.1 GCA_013298445.1 Chitinophagales bacterium
AATGGGAATGCTTGTGTTTGGGCAATTCCTGTAGGATTTTTGCCAACCTACCATCAACATTGTTTTCCCTGAACCCAATGGGATAGGTACTGAACCCTGGCCGGGAATGGTCATTAAAAGCGGTAGCGGGGCTGGTATGGGTAAAACCGAGCAGATTAGCCGGAAAACCCAAATGAATGCTCAATTGCTTGAGCATCATCTGCTGTTGATCGGGTGGAAGAACCGGAAAAGCAATATGGGTATAGATGCGATTAGCTGGAATGTTAGCTTCACCGAGTTTCATCGCCCAAAAATCAGCAAAATCATGTACTACCTGTTCAAGCACTTCATCAAAATCTGTTGGAGGCTTAGCCAAACTATATCCCAGATTTGAAAGTGCGTGGTAACCAATTCTTACCCGGGGAATACCAAGCCGATTGGCAGCCTGGTCGCTGGTATCGACATAACGATGATCCGCAAGGAGTGTCTCCCATCCGGCAATTACTCCAGCAAAAAGTTTTTCTTTGTTTTTTGATCTAAGCAGGTCTATGCCTTTCTTTATTTCAAGCCCGATAACATCTCTCGCAATTCTTTGTACTTCCTGTTTGATTCCAGGACTGTTGTAGCACATTTGTGGCGCCAGCACAACTGGTGCCCAACTGACATAACGACGCGGGAACACCGTTCCATTCCAATCACTCCATTCTACATTATTTGGGTTGCTCCAAAGGTCTGGACGGTTGATCCAGAACATTGATTCGTCGATATGTATCGCTACTGCTACATTTTTCTCATCTGCAATGGTAAACGATTCCTGGATCAGCGCCCGCAATTCAGCATCACTGTGATCGAGAGAAAGAGGGCCTACGGCAAACCCAATTTGTCGGGTAATCCCATTTCCATGATTGTTGTCAACTGCCGCAAGGATTTCATTGATTTGATTTCGAATGGCATTACCATCCAAAGGCTGCTTATCCCCATTTGAACTGGGGTTATAAGTGAAGATTTGAAAAACAAGGTATTGGATATCATCGGTTGGGATAGGCTGCGGTGTTTGGTCAGAACTATCCCGACAATAGGTACAGGAGATAAGCACGGCAACAAACCAGAAGAATAAGTGTAATTTTTTCATGCGAACACCCATTTGGTTTTAGCTGTAAGGGTTCAAATTCGAGCCCTTTGTTTGACGCTTATTGTGGGTGTCAAGGTTACAAAATTGGGTTTCCTTAGGGCATTAGTAGTGGGGCAAAAATAAGTGCTCATTTTTCTTGAGCCAAAGGATTAGATAAGACACTTGAAATTAAGCGTTTACTTATCTAATCCTTTGGCAAAATGAGCACTTATTTTTTTATCGCCCCTTATCGTGTCAGGGTTTCTGCTTGTACCAAAAAAACACACAAGTTTTTATTATGCTTCACCGCTACTCCTTCACCACCTCCTTCACCGCAAATCCGTCCTTCGTCACCATCCTTACATAATACAGTCCCGCCGCACGTTTACTAAGGTCAAAAACCTCCATAAACCTGGCCCCATTACCCAGCTTACGTTGCTCCAGCCTACGGCCCAGGTAATCGTACAACTCCAGGGTGATTTTTTCAGCCTTGGAAAGGTTAATCTCCAGGGTAGATTTTCCATCCGTAGGATTGGGATAGATTTTACTTGCTTTCGCCAGTGCCAAATCTTCTACTCCCACGGTTCTTCCAATTACAATCGGATCGCTGCGGTAAGAACAGTTGTTGGCGTCGTACACTTCGACAACGTATTCACCAATACCAACGCCCGTCAAGTCTTCGGTGGCGCTCAGCAAAGTACTACCTTTGAACCAGCGGTAATCATAAGGCGGCGAGCCGCCCGCTACACTGATGTCGATTCCTCCCGTGTTCCCCGTAGGTGCAGGAATGACCCGAATATTTGTCACTTTGACCGGTTCTGGCTGAACGATTTCTATCGAGAGGGTATCGCGGCAAGTACTTTGGTCAGAAACGGTAACGGTATAAGTTCCCCCCTTCAATCCGCGTACCACATTGGTAGTGCCCCCATTGCTCCAGTTGTATTGATACGGAGGCTGGCCACCCCGCAAGGTCAGGTTTGCCGAGCCAGTTGCCTCTCCATAACAACGCACTTCTAACAACTGAATGGAAAATACTTCTACGGGTTCGATGCCACTTACATTGACTTGATCGGTAGAAGAGCAACCCGTGATGATGTTGCTCACCAACAAACTGTAATTGCCCGGGCGATTGACGACGGGGCTGGCCGTAGTGTTCCCGGATACAATCCGCCCATCATCCAACTCGGTCCATTGGTAGCGGATCAGTACCCCCGAAGCAGATTTGCTCCCGTCCAGCCTTACCTGCGTAGCCTCGCAGGTGATGCTCTTATCTGGCCCCGCATTGGCTACCGGGCTGGCGTTGACGTCTACAATTACTTTATCGGTACTGGTACAACCATCTTTGGTGACACTGACCGTGTACTCACTCAGGGTATTGGGTTGGACTTGTATGGAAGCTGTGGTTGCTCCGTTGTTCCAGCGGTAATTCCCCCCCGAACCAGTGGCGGCCAGATTGGCTACCTGCCCGGCGCAGATCGTCTGATCAGCGCCTGCATTAATACTCGGTTTGGGTAAAACCGTAACCTTGACATCGTCACTGGCCTCACAGCCATTTGCACTCACCGAAACACTGTAAGTTGTTGTCTCCGTGGGGCTAACGACCAGGCTGGAGGTTGTCGCTCCCGTACTCCAACGAAATGGAGCGGTGCCACTTGCTGCTATAGTTGGACTTTCCCCTGCACAGATGGTCAGGTCAATACTTGTTGTAACCGTTGGGCCAGGAGTGACGTTGACCGTGGTACGCCCGATGGCGCTACAATTGCCATTGGTGACAGTAACGGTATAAGAGGTCGTTGAGGTTGGAGAAACCGAGATGGTGGACGAAGTACGGCCATTGCTCCATAGATAGGAAGCACCACCTGTAGCCACCAGGCTCACCGATTTTCCCGAACAGATGGACTGATTGGAGGTGACATTGACCTGGGGGGCTTCCTCCAGGGTTACCACAACTTGATCAGTGCCAGCACAACCATTTTTGGTGACCGTCACCCCATAGGTAGAACTTTGGATGGGCCGTACCGAAACCGTGGCGGTCGAGGCCCCATTGCTCCAGCGGTAACTATCACCACCTGTAGCCACAAAAACGATGTTGTCGCCAGAACACAATTGCAGGTCTTGCCCCAAGTCTACGACCGGGGTCTCGTTCACCGTAACATTGACTTCATCCACTCCGGAACAACCATTTTGGGTGATCGTCACGGAATAGGAGGCATTGACCTGGGGTCGCACATTGATTGTGCTGCCGCTTTGACCAGTGCTCCACAGGAAATTACCCGTACCTGCTGCCGTCAAATTGAGGGCTTCCCCTCTACAAATCTGCCGGTCCGGGCCAAGGTTAACCGCAACCGCGGCACAAGAACTCCTACTTTGGGTAATCACTACTTTCTGCACCTCGTTTGAAGGACTGACCAAATAAATGGTGTCACGCCGATCCGCATTGGAGTTATTGGGATCTACTTCAACCCGCAGAATATCGTTGGCAAAACCATTCTCATTCGTCACTTTAAGCCAGGAGCTGTTTCCTTTGATGCGCGCCGTCCAGGACATATTGGAAGCTACCCGGAATTCAGCTATGCCGCCCTGTCCGGTTAATTCGCGTTGCGAGGGCGAAACCTTCAGGTTGTGAGGTGTACAACAACTGTTGAGTTCCGTAATCAAACTGGTACCATTGCTGGCGAAGCGATTACCGGCGGTCACCGTGCTGCCATCGATGGGTTGATACTGCGGCGTAAGGTCGTACACCACATTGTTGCGGGTGAGTTTGATTTTTATTAGATCATTATTGGCATAGCCACACTTGAGCGTATCTCCTGTTGCATCCTGGGGCAAAGACACTTGCAACTCGCTTCCATTCCAATTCACCGAACTGGCCAACAAATCCCCCCGATTGTTTTTGGGGTAAAAAAAGTGGAGTCGATCATTGACATTCAGCCTTTGGCCATTCACCCGGGTATTGCGCAAGGAGCGCAGAATCACATTGTGTCGGCCACTGGCGTTGATGGCACAATTGGGCGCTCCAATCTCTTGCAAAAAGGCCGTTTGGTTGTAATCCGTACAATTGACCGTGAGGGTGAAAGCCCCATTGGAGCCACTAATCGCTTGATCCACGATTATGTAATAAACCCCGGGGTTCAATAACATGGTATCCGTCCGGGCCAAAGCACCCAGGTCATTGGTTTCAGCAAAATTGAGGCAGTTTTTGCCGCAAAGGAAGTCATACACAAAAACGCCTAAACCAGCTTGGCCCTGAATGCTGATGCTTACTTTACTCGCTTTGGTCAGGCGGAAAGAAAACTCCCGGTCACTTCCGGAATAAGTACGGCTGCCTTGGTAACAGCTTTGGTAAACGTTGGTTCCTCCGCTGCCTATCCCATAGCGGCTAGGGCTGCTCAAGGTATTGGCAAATGGAACGTTGCAGGCTATTTCAGCGGGATTGAGGCGACAACTTGCTTCTGGCAATACCGAAAAAGCATAGGTACTGTTGCTACGCGGCCCCATAATCAAAACGTAGTAATACCCTTTTTGGGAAAAAGTTTCCCCGTCGCGACCAATGCAGCGGAAACGCGCCGTATTGCTGCTGATGCCATCCTGGGAGCAACGGTAAATAAAAGCCCGGGCGCCATTGCTCGCGGTGAGGTTAATGTTAAAAGGATTGGCTTCGTCATTGTAAAAAATATAACCGTGGCTGAACAGCGAATCGAGCCCCACCTGTGCAAACGTTGTAGTCACACAAGAGTCTTGCCAGGATAAGTTAGGTGCCTGGTCGGTGACGGCCAAAGTGCCCGAAAAACGATCACCACGGTAAATCATGGTGCCACCCAGGTCACAAACCGACACACAAGCACCAAGCTCAGCTGAAGTGTACAAATCACAGCGCGCCAGGGTTTCATTGCGGTAGCTGCGGCCATCACTGAGGCAAACGGGATTTAGGCTTGCATCGGTACAGGTCGACTCTTTGGCAAACATACAAATGTTGTCCAGGAGGATGTTGTTCCCGGTATTGGCGTAGAAATTCAGGGCCCCCAGTTGTTTCAACTCCACGGTATTGCTTACACTGAAGCGCCAGGAATGAACCATTTGATTGTTGATCCACAATTCTGCACGGTCTTTATCCAGGTCGATGATTTGAACGATTTTGTTCCATTCACCATTTTTGTAATAAAAAGCACCAATCACCCGATTGCTCGTGATGAAAAGGCGACCAAAACCATTGCTTTGAAATTCTACCTGGAAAGCCCAGTTGGGATTCGTTCCGCCTCCATCTGTATGTTGCACGTTGTAGTAGCCGCTGGCCCCTTTTACCACGAACAGGTTAAAGGACAGGCGATAACGCCCACTTGTCCGATTGCCCAGTGGGAATACCACATCCGGCGCTAAAGTGCTCGTGCGTTGGATGCGCAGTACTTTCCCTGATCCTTCTGCCGAAGCTTCCACAATGGCGTCGTGCGAAGTGGCGTCCCAGAGTTTCCAGCGGGGGCTTTGTGCCACCAAGGCTCCGGGATTGTACACGTCAAAATTTTCACACAAGACGTTTGGCCCCAAAGGGGTATCGCCTCCCTCCACACAGCTACAGCCACAGGACAAACTCAAATTAAATCGGACACTTGTGCCCGCCTGCGGTGCATCTACCACTAAATAATAGGTGCCGGGCTCGAGGAAGGTACTGAAACTTTCCTCCGGGTTACTCAGGTTGTTGTTGGTACTAGATGCGATACAGTACACACATTCGGGCTGGCTGGTGTTGGCAAAAGGGTAGGTGAGGCAACTGCTCATCAGAAACATGTCCAGGTTGCGCCCCGCATCAAGGATGTTTAAGGTAGCTTGTAAATTGGTGGGCTCAGTGATGACAATGCGGTAAACTTTGTCATTGCCACTATAGGCATTTTGGGTGGAAATACAGGAAGAAAAATCTTTTGAGGTAAACGTATTTTTAGCGCCAATGCCCCCATTGCTTTGGTTACTCAGGGTTTGGCCACAGGCCAGGGGTATCGCATCGGCACAGGCACTCACTCCTGGGTTGCAGGCTCCGGGAAAAGCTTCTTCCCCTTCCACGTAGCCATCATATGCAGGTAAACCACAGGCATTGGTGGGCGTGTAGGGAACCACCCCCCCAAGGCAGTAAGTACCCAAACCTTGCGTTGGACAGTTACCCCCGGAGAATACCGGAGCTTGTTGGTAACAAATTTTATCGATGTAGTATTCAAAACCATTGTCGGCATAAAAATCAATGGCCCCCAACTTGCGGTCAACAAACTTTTGATCCCCCCGACCGTCATTGTCGAGGTCAACTACGCCAAAGCTGAATTTCCAGCGGGCAACCAGGCGGTTGTTGAGGAAAAAATGCACACTATCGCGATCGAGGTTGATGACCTGGGTCACCTTCAGCCAGCAATCGGGTTTGAAGGAAGATACACGAAAAGTACCCTCTGCGCCAACACGTACCTGCACAGAGCCATCGGGGGTAAAAAACACCTGGTACGCCCAGTTGGGCTGCCCGCGCATCAATCGTTTGAAATCGTGCTGGATGTTGAAGTACCCGGTTTTTCCACTCGGCACGTACATTTTCCAGGATAGCCGGTGAATGCCACTCGACAAATCAAACAAATCCTTGACCACATCGGGGCGGGCACCATTGGCATCGGGTCGCATGTGTAAGGAGCGACTTCCTTCGTATCGGCGGGAGGAGCTTAAATTTGCGGGCACATAGTCCTCAGCTGTAATGGAAGTACCCGGCCAGGTCCACCATTTTTGGAAACAACGGTTGTTGAGCGTATCACAGACATAAGGGACAAAACTTTCACAGTTCTCTTCCCCCAAACAGGCACCACCCAGGTTTTCTCCAACACAACAATTGTTTTGAGCTTGAATAACTGTTACCATGCACAGCAATGCGCTCAATAAGGAGAGTAAACGTTTTCTCATGCGTCAAAAGGATAATGTTCATGACTCAAACAAGTACTATAGAAGTGGAGCAAAATGAACACTTGTTTTTATCGCCCCATAGAATTGTTTGAAGTTTTGACAGTAAAAAATAGGTTTTGTCACAGGCATGGAGCTTGTTTAAGCTCTTTTGCAAGTGCTGTATAGGACGTGGATTATAAATTGCCAGTGAGATCTGAACAAATTGATGGGTAAAACCAATGCAATATACGGCAATGGTCAGGAAAATTCCAGTTAAAAAAATAAAAAAATAGTTTGAAAATATTTGACTTTTAAAACTATTAATGTATATTTGAAGTGTAGAAACGAATTTTCCTTGAAAATCAATCATTTGCGTATGGAAATCGCAGTTTTCACCAGCAAAAAAGGAACCAAAGTAGTGACGGCAATGGATCTGCACCAAACGCTGGAGCTAAGTAACCACCATTACGGCGTGAATATAAGACGCTGGCTAAAGGATGTTTATCAGTTCCAAGATGGCATTCGGCGCCCGGTAGTGATGAAGGACTATGCATTACGCAAACAAAAAGATAGCAGTGTATTGGAGGACTATTACCTCTCGATAGAACTGGCCAAGTTGATTGCCTTGCAATCCAAAAGTAAGGTCAAACTCAAACTGGCCCGTTACCTCCAGGAAATTGAAGCCTCAGAAGGTAGCCAAATGCCTTTGGACAAGGGAGAAGTGCTCAATATGATCGAACTGGTCAAAGCCATGAGTATGCGTTCTTGCCAGGAAGCTGCTGAACAACACCACATGGAAGTGTACGCCGCCCGCAATGGCAACTCTACGGGCAATTGGTGGAACTACCGCTCCAGCTTGCTAGGCTTCAATGCCGATGATTTGCGTGTACGCCTCGAAAACAAAGGGGTGAGCAGCAAAGGAAAAACGCAGCGCCAAATGTTGCAGTACATTGATCCCCTGGAAACGATTCGTGCTGGTATTGTAGACCATTTTATGGCCTTAGGCAAAACGGCAGGTTTCTCCCGTGCGATGGGTGACCTCGCAAAAAACCTGGCTAAACAACTGGAATTGGAACTTTTTGACGATCGCTTGGCAGGCAATATGTTTGCTCCTGAGATCAATACCGCCTTGGTTCAACAAGTGAAAACACTACAAAGAGAGCGGGCCTGATGGGCGCTCAACAATGGACCCTACGGGAATTTGACCAATACAAGACAGCCTTTGCTATTTTTTGGGCTTGTATGTGAACTTTTTTTTCGCTTTCGAGTTGAAATTTAAGTTTTTCCATAACAAGCACATTGTAGCAGCAGAGACTCTTACCTTATTGGTCTCTGCTTTTTTTTGTATCGCTACCTCCTTACTTGATAGGCCTTATTGCTGAGAGAGTTGAGCACATATTCCCACAGGGTTTCATAAGGTATTATTTCAATTTCAGCACGTACAAATTTGTTGGATTCCTGCTCTAATCTTTTCTTCAATTTTGCAGCCTTACGCACTACTGCTTCCCGATGAAAATTAGAGTTTGGAATGGTCAATAACATTTTGATAAAGCAATTGCTGCGAAAAGTTTCTCCTTGCCTTAAATATCGAGAACAATACCGATCGATGTTTTCAATATTCACAATGGCCTGATTGTATTTTTTATCCTTCAGCGTAATCAAAATCTGCACGATGAGGATCGGAATGTACATTCCTTTTTTATCCTTGGAAAAAATAGGGGTCTCATTCAAAAAGCGGAATATCCTGAATTTTGACAAGGAAGAATCACTTTCAGGGATTGAAATTTCGCCGTTGGAATGCAAAAAGTAGAGATAGGCTTCGTAAATTTTCCATACCTCAGCCGCAGCAGGGGAAAGGAATTGTACCCTGCGATGGGTGGTCGTTTCTTTAAAAATTTCAAAAGCATGTTGATACTGCCTCGTATTCATGCACAATAAAAAATAATATTCCTGGTGTTTGAACCAGTTAAAACTCCCTGGTTCCAGGTATTCCAAACAAGAAGTAGCTGCCTTCTGTCCTTCTTCAAATTTCAAAAGTTGGGTATACGCGATCAGTTGATGATGGTAAGCGATTTGTAGTGGAACCGATGCTTTGTAGGGTTTGTCGAGAAAAAATCGGATTGATTCATCGCATAAATTAATCATGCCTTCCCAATCGTATTTGGTGGAATGAATAACTTGTTGAATCAACATGCCACACAAATGCAGGCGAAAGCTTTTATTTTGCGCAAGTGAACCTTCAATTTGTTTGTAAAATTCAATCGCTCTCGAATGGGTTTCTTCCAGAATATTTTGGCTGTTGACGTAACGCAATACCAGTTCCATATACAGCTCTTCAGCCAGGTTTTCTTCAATCCAGGTCTTTTCGCTTTGTTTAAAAAGATCATTGTACAGTTCATACTTTTTGATGTTCCCTTCCCTGGTGGCATAATGCAGGCGAAGAATACGGGTAATGTCCATCACCAGATCTGTAAAGTCAAATTTTTCGGCCTTTTTTAGGAGTTTATGGCACAACTCAATGCCAATATAGTTGGCATTTTTGGCCAGCAGGATTTTGGCGGCAGCCCAGTTTTTGCAACTTTCATGGTAGGCTCGCTGGCGTTCATTGTAATCAGATTGGGGTAAATCAAAGAAAAATACGGCGTTGAGCAAGCTGCGTCGCAACTTGCGCCGCAAACGCTGATACAATTGGTCGGTAGCATCTACTTGCAGGATTTTTTGTGCAGCATCCTGGTCAGAAGGAAACTCATTGTCTAGAATGCCTCTTAACAATGCATTCAGTGGCGAATGATCATTACGATTTTGTTGCACCAACTCAACTTCTTTAATTTTTGTGTTGTGCACCATCTCGGCCAACTCAGATAGGGCCTTCATACGTATTACAGTATTTTCCAGCTTTTTGATAAAAGCCAGGTGTTAAAAATTAGAGCATACTAATGGGTATGAGGTGAATGGAACAGTAGAGTAGTGTCTCAATAATGGATTTGACATGAAATTTAGGCTAAGTTACTAACTTCGCCTATAAATACAAATACAAATTTTCTGAATGAGGATTTTAATCATTGAAGATGAGTTGCCCGCTGCGCGTCGAATTGAACAACTGATTCGCCAACAACGCCCACAAGTGGAAATCCTGGCAGTAATCGATTCAATTTCGGAAGCCGTAAAATGGTTTGCTCAAAACCCTGCTCCTGAACTGATTTTGATGGACATTCACTTGGCTGATGGGCTGAGTTTCGATATTTTTCAGTCGATCAAAATTCAG
>JAAFHQ010000145.1 GCA_013298445.1 Chitinophagales bacterium
ATTCCAGGCACCAATGAACAAATGCCCCGAACGATCATGTCGATTTTTACGCCCGCCCGGCTGGCTTCGTACAATTTTTCAATCATAGGGCGGTCCTGGATGCTGTTGATTTTGATGATGATCCGGGCAGTTTTTCCTTTTTTGGCTTGGGCGATCTCGTAATCGATTAACTTTTCTATGCCAGAACGCAGATTGAATTGGCCGACCAAAAAATGTTTAAACTCTTGCTGGGGCACCTTTACCGTTTCCAGGTAAGTGAAAATCCGGGCTACTTCAGAAGTAAGGCGGGTATCTTTGGTGAACAGGCCAAAATCGCTGTACACTTTGGCCGTGTCTTCATGAAAATTTCCAGTTGATAAATAGGAATAAAACGCTGGTCCACTGCTTTCCATTCGCCGCACCAGGGCCAATTTGGCGTGTACTTTTACACCTGGGAAACTATAATGCACATGGACTCCAGCTTTTTTCAACTTTTCGCCCCAGCCCAAGTTGGCTTCTTCGTCAAATCGAGCTTTTACCTCAATAAAAATCGAAACCTGCTTGCCATTTTCCACCGCATCCATCAAAGCTTGCAGGATTTGGGAGTTTTTGGCCACGCGGTATTGCGTCAATTTGATGTGTGTGACCAGTGGGTCTTTGGCTGCATCTTCAAAAAAACGAATGACGGCCGCATAAGATTGGTAGGGGAAATTGAGGAGTCGGTCCTTTTCACTGATTTTTCCAAAAAGATCCTGATCTGGATCCTCGAGCAACTTACACTCCATAGTGGGTAAAACCGGGTTTTTTAAATGGTTCATCCCAAAATCTGGAAACTTGAAAAAGTCGAAGTTATTGTGGTAGCGACCTTCACGCAGGGTGTCGTATTTTTCCAAGGCGAATACTTCTTTGAGTACATCGAGCATGGACAATGGTATCTGCCGATCGTAAACAAAACGGGAAGTAGAACCCACCTGGCGTTTGTTGAGGCTACTGCGGATTTTTTGTACCAAATCTCCCGAGAATTCATCATCGATGTACAATTCGGCATCCCGGGTCAACTTAATCGAAAAGGTATCTTCTATCGCATAACCCGGAAACATCCAGGATACACTGTGCCGTACGATGTCGTCAAGCAGGATCATATCGTGTCGGCCTGGTGCCGAAGCGGGCAGATTGATGAAGCGAGGCAATTGATCTGAAGGCATTTTTACCAGGGCGTACTCGTCGGGCGCATCAGGATTTTCAATGGGTTTGAGCCAAAGGGTCAGGTACAGGGCCGCATTGTTCAAAAAAGGACGAATGCGTTTTTGGTGCAACAACACCGGCTGTACGTAGGGCAACATGTTGTCTTTAAAATAGGCTTCGACAAACTGTTGTTGCTCCTCGTTAAGGTCCAAACGGCGACGCAGGAAAATTTTATGGTCTTTCAACTCGGGGATGATCATCTGGTCAAAAACCATGCTGAAAACCTCCTGTTGTAAGTTAACGATGCGCCGAATTTCCTTGATGGCTGATTTAGGGTCGTACTCCAGCTCTTGTTTGGTGCTTTTGCCCACCCGAGCCAGGTGCCGGTGATAGGCCATCCTGACTTTAAAATATTCATCAAGGTTTGAGGAATAGATGGCCAGGAACTTCAGGCGTTCAAATAAGGGCACACTGGGGTCCATCGCCTCCTGCAAAACACGGTAATTGAACGAAAGCCAACTGATGTCGCGGTGGATATAAGGCAAACCATCTTTGGTCTCCTGAAAATCTTTGAGTGGTTTTAAGTCGATGCTGGTCACTGCAGGTATTTTGTGTAAGAACGCGGTAAAAATAGAATTTAATGAGGGATGACCAACAAAAAGCACTTTAATTAATTGTAAGGAAAGCAATCCATCTTCCCAATTTTGGTGCATTTCATCTAAAAAAAAGCGGCACTACGTCCATTTTAGGTATTTTTCCGCAGTTCGTAAAACTTCAAACTATGGGACAATTTTTCAAGATGTTTTTTGCCTCCTGCTTGGGGGTACTTGTGGCTTTAGGCGTATTGTTTTTTATTGGGATTGGCATCATCACTGCGATTGCCAGCAGCGCCGAAAAAACCGAACCCGTAGGCCCCAACAGTGTGCTTCGGCTCACCTTTGATCAGCTTATGCCTGAACTGACCAATAATGTGGAGTCGGCTTCTTTTTCCGACCTCAAAAAAACCAAGGTTTTAAGTACCCATGATGTGGCTGATGCCATTCGTCGGGCGGCTGAAGACGACAACATTAAAGGTATCCTTCTGGAACCAGAAATGGCTATGTTTAACGGCTTTGCTTCGGCTCGGACTGTTAGGCAGGCCATTGAAGATTTTAAGAAAAAAGGCAAGTTTGTAGTCGCCCACGGCAAGTTTTTTACCCGAGGCAGCTATTATGTAGCATCAGTAGCCGATGAAGCCTACATCAACCCCAGCGGTTATGTAGAAATCAATGGTTTTGCGGTGCAATCGATGTTCTACAAACGGATGTTGGACAACTTGGGCATCAAAATGCAGATTTATTACGCTGGGAAATTCAAAGGAGCTACTGAGCCCTATCGTTTAGAAAAATTCAGTCCTGAAAACAAACTTCAGTACAAAGAATTTTTGGCTGACTTTTACAATGTTTTCCTGAATGATGTAGCCAAAACCCGTAAAAAATCCAGCGCTGAATTGCGCAATGTCATCAATCAAGGTTTGGCGGATAGCCCCGAAAAAGCAGTACAATACGGCTTGTTTGACAAGGTGATGTACCGCCAGGAGTTGATTGGACAAATCAAGAAAAAACTGGGACTGGATGAAGACGAAGATGTGAAGTTTGTCAACATCAATCAATACGATCAGGCTCGCCCTGGTAAAAGCAACTACAGCGCCAATAGCAAAATAGCAGTGCTGTATGCCGAAGGAGCAGTGCTGGACGGAAAAGGCAGCAATGGTTCAATTGGCGACAAACGTTACGTGAAGGCCATCGAAGACATGCTCGATGATGATAAAATAAAAGCCATCGTACTCCGTGTCAACTCAGGCGGCGGTAGCGCCCTGGCTTCTGAAAACATCTGGTACGCACTGACCAAAGCAAAAGAAGCAGGCAAACCGCTGGTGGTTTCGATGGGTGACGTGGCCGCTTCCGGTGGCTACTATATTGCCTGTATGGCAGATTCAATCTACGCCGAGCCCAATACCATTACGGGCTCCATCGGGGTATTCCGTATGATCCCCAGCATTGAAAAAATGATGGCCAACAAACTGGGTATTACCATGGACTCAGTTAAAACCGGCCCATTTGCCCTCGGCCTCAACGTGATGCAGGACATGTCGCCAGAGGAAGCTCGCCGGGCTCAAGCTTCCACCGAAGAAATGTACGCACTCTTCCTCAAGCGGGTAGCAGATGGCCGCAAAATGAGCACCGATGCGGTAAACGAGATTGCCCAAGGCCGGGTATGGAGTGGGGTAGATGCCCTCAAAATCGGGCTCGTCGATAAAATGGGCGGGCTGGATCAAGCCATCAAGTCTGCTGCTAAGCTGGCTAAAGTCAAAGATTACCGCACCGTGAGTTACCCCTCTATTAAAGACCCCATCCAGCAATTGGTCGAGGAATTTGTAGGCGAAAGCGGCGATGATGAGGCCAAAATGGGTAAAATGGTAAAAAAGGAATTTCCGGAATTGGCGCCGATGTTCGAGTTTTACAGTCAATTGAGGAAGTCGCATGGATTTCAATCGAGATTGCAGATAGTGGTGCCGTTTTAAAAAACACAAAGGGCATTTTTTATCACAGAGGAAACACAAAGGGCCACAGAGGACACAAAGTTAGACGTAGACAACGCTTTGTGTCCTCTGTGGCCCTTTGTGTTTCCTCTGTGATAAATATGTCGCTTTGGCAACGCAGTTTAAAAAATTGTGCTCCTAAATGTTTTTTGCGTTTGAGTACTTGAAACTCCCCGAAGAAACCGTTTCTTTAAGCATCCAAATCCTCAAACCAAATCAACCATGCAGATCACCTACTACGGCCAATCCTGTTTTTTGGTCGAAACTGTGGGCAAAAAACTACTTTTTGACCCCTTCATTTCTCCTAATCCACTGCAAGCCGATCAGGCCGCAGCTATTGTCAACAGCATTCAAGCCGATTACATCCTGCTCACCCACGGTCACGGAGATCACGTGGCCGATGCCGAAGCGATTGCCAAACGTTGTGACGCCACCATTGTTTCCAACTACGAAATCGTTTCCTACTACCAGGCCAAGGGCATCAAAGGCCATCCAATGAACCTGGGCGGCAGCTGGAATTTTGATTTTGGTAAACTTAAAATCGTCAACGCGGTGCATTCCAGCGTATTGCCCGATGGTACCTATGCCGGGAATCCCGGTGGCTTTGTGATTTCCAATGCTGAAGGAACCTTCTACCACGCCGGGGATACGGCCCTCACCTGGGACATGAAACTACTCCCGATGATTTGCCCAAAGCTGGATTTTGCCATCCTTCCCATTGGCGATAATTTTACGATGGGTATCGACGATGCCGTCCTCGCTTCCGACTTCATCGACTGCAACAAAATCATCGGCTGCCACTACGATACTTTCGGTTACATTAAAATCGATCATGCTTCCGCACAAAAAGCTTTTGCTGCTAAAGGAAAAGAGTTAATTTTGCTGCCGCTTAATGAAAGCACTATTTTGGGTTGAGAAGATGAGGAGTTGAGAAGTTGAGGCTGCCGCTGCGGTAGCTTATCTTCTCAACTTCTCAACTTCTCAACTCCTCAACTTCATTTTTATGGGAAAAGTAATCACCATTGCCAATCAAAAAGGTGGAGTGGGTAAAACCACCACCGCCATCAACCTGGCGGCAAGTTTGGCTATTTTAGAAAAAAAGGTTCTGCTGATCGACTCCGACCCGCAGGCCAACGCCTCCTCGGGGGTGGGAATATTGCCAGGTGAAGCCGAAGCCTCCCTCTACGATTGTTTGATCAATGGTATGGATCCCATGGACGCCATATATGAAACCGATACCCCCAATTTACACCTCTTACCTTCCGACATCAACCTGGTTGGTGCAGAGATTGAATTGGTGGGCCGGCCCAATCGGGAGTTTTTTATGAAAAACGTGGTGGAAAAACTCCGCGAATACTACGATTACATCTTCATCGATTGTTTGCCTTCCCTGGGAATGGTTACCGTCAACGCGCTTTGCGCTGGAGATTCGGTTTTGATTCCGGTGCAGTGTGAGTTTTTTGCGCTGGAGGGTCTGGCCAAATTGCAAGACAGCATTAATCTAGTTAAACGTACGCTGAATCCTAACTTGGCGATCGAAGGCATTGTGTTGACCATGTACGATCCCCGCTTGCGTTTGGCCAATGTGGTGGTTAAAGAGGTGAAAGACATCTTCAAGGATCGGGTTTTTGATACCATCATCCACCGCAACGCCCGGATAGGTGAAGCACCCAATATGCATATGCCCGTAGTACTGCTCAATGCTGGCAGCAAAGGGGCCATCAATTACCTCAACCTCGCCCAGGAATTCCTGGTGCGCAATGGTGATTTGAGTGTGAGCAAAACGATTAACGAACCCGTAGCGGATTAATGAATTAAGAACATGGCTAAGAAAGTAGTTCGGAGCGAAGTAGGCAAAAAGGTTACTCGGCATGATCTCGGTGCAGGTTTGCGAGCGGTATTCAATGCTGACAACTTAAGTGAGGCAATAGCAGAGGATCAAGAGGCAGTGGTAAAGGAATTGTCCAATCATTTTTTAATGATTCCGATTGAACACATTGAGCGCAATCGGGACCAACCACGCACTCATTTTTCAGAAAGCGAATTGAATGAATTGGCTGAATCGATTAAAGTGCACGGGTTAATTCAGCCGATTACAGTTCGATATTTGGAGCCCCACAAATACCAGATTATTGCCGGAGAGCGTCGCTTTAGGGCTTCACAAATTGCCGGATTGACCAACATTCCTGCATTTATCCGCACGGCTAATGATACCGAGTTGTTGGAAATGGCCCTGTTGGAAAACATTCAACGACAGGATTTAAACCCAATCGAAGTTGCTACTTCCTACTCTCGATTGATAGAAGAATTTAACTTGACCCAGGAGCAGCTCTCGGAAAGGATGGGTAAAATTGATCGGACAACTATCGCCAATTATATCCGATTGAATAAATTAGAAGAACCGATCAAAGATGCTTTGCGGCATGGCGTGATTTCCTTTGGGCATGGCCGCGTTCTTGCTGGAGTAGATACCTATGCTACTCGAATGTCGCTGTTTAAAAAAACGGTTGAGGATGGCTTGTCTGTTCGGGCCTTGGAAGATTTAAGAAAATTTTTAGAGG
The DNA here is from genome assembly GCA_013298445.1 of Chitinophagales bacterium. GTDB lineage: Bacteria > Bacteroidota > Bacteroidia > Chitinophagales > Saprospiraceae > Haliscomenobacter. Next base: position 6,307 of record JAAFHQ010000145.1, read on the forward strand.
CTCCTAAAGGCAGTAAAACTGCTACTAAATTGGGAGAAGACTATCAGACAGTCGAGAAACAATTCCAGGAATTTTTTGGCGTCAAAAAACTCCAACTGAAAGTTAACGCCGAAGGCAAAGGCCAAATCGTCATTCCTTTTGCCAACACCAAAGCATTAAACGAATTGCTAGACCGTTTAGAGGAAAACCATTAACATTTCCACAAGAAGCATTTTGGCCTTTTGCCTACTCTTAATAGTGGGGCAAAAATAAGTGCTCATTTTTCCTGAGCCAGAGGGTTAGATAAGGCACTTAAAATGAAACGTTTACTTATCTAATCCTCTGGCAAAATGAGTACTTATTTTTTTATTGCCCTATGCTACAAACTGACTGTATTATGAAGGCTTTGTTCATTGTGGTATTGCTTGTATTTTCTTGTTCTCTTTTTGCTCAACAAAAGGATACTCTCCCTGCGGCAACTGCTCCGCAGGAAAAAGTGCAAATGATTTTTATGGACAGTGTGAAACTGGCCCGTAAAAACCGCCTGCCTGTGCCGAAAAAAGCACTGCTCTATTCTTTGGTTTTACCCGGTTCTGGTCAAGTTTACAATGGGCGTTGGTGGAAGGCGCCGATTGCAGTGGGGGCGATTGGAGGTATGGTTTATGTGTTTACCTCCAATAATGACCTGTATAGGCGCCTAAAAACGGCCTTGGAATTGGAGTTACAAGACCAAATGCATGAATTTAGTTCACTCAACCTGGGGGAAAATGGCCTGCGTGCGAACCGCGACTCTTACGATAAAAACCGTCAGGCATCACTTGCTGGCATAGTAGCTGTTTATGGTTTAGTGGCCATCGAAGCTTTTGTAGATGCCCATCTGCAAAATTTTGACATCAGTGAGGATTTAAGTTGGCGAATAAAGCCTACCTTTCAAACTGATCCCCGCTCAGGAATGAGCGGCCCCGGGATCGGAATTGTATTTTCTGTAAGATAATTTTAATGTGATAGGATGTTGTTGTGCTAATTTGCTAATAATGTCTATATTAGCAAATCTGAATATTGTCACATTAGTACATCCAATTGATGCAAAAGCGCAAAATCTTCAAAATTGGCATTGCCATGGCGGGTGCCGTTTCTGCCGGTGCCTACACTGCCGGAGTAATTGATTACCTGCTAGAAACCCTTGAAAAATGGGATCGCGCCAAAAAACTCAACGAAGAAGTAGGAGAGGAGAGCCCCATGTACGACTTTTCGGTGCCCATGCACGATGTGGTCATTGAAGTCATCGGGGGCGCATCAGCTGGGGGGATGACGGCAGCTATAGCGGCTTTGGCCATGTTTGAAGGTATCAAACCCATCAACGAATACAATCCGGAGAAAAAGCACAATAAATTGTACGACTCCTGGGTCAACCTCAATGACGCACAAGGTTTACCCACCATTGAGCAGCTATTACAAACCGGAGACATTCTGGCCAACAATGAGGTACAATCCCTGCTCAATTCTGACCCCATCGACGCTATTGCCGACAACGCTGGCATCCTGTCTCAAATCCAGGATTTACCCGAATACATCTCAGCCAATTTACAGATCATCCTGACGATCACAAGCCTGCGGGGAGTACCCGTGGCCGTCAACTTTTTTGATACCAAAGTCCGGGAAGAACTCAAAAAACTGGAGCAGGAAGGAGCCAAAGATGTGTTCGGGGTATCAGACGCCAAGTACCAGCCTGCTCACCGCATGTATGTGCACAAGGGCATCGCCCATTTTATGGTGAGCCGCACCCCGGGGCAGTATCGGCCTTCCCATGTAGTTCCATTCCAACCCGAGGAGGAAAATGACCGGAAACTGTTGTTGGAATGCGCCAAAGCAACTGGGGCATTCCCGTTGGGTTTGAGAGCACGGTCCCTGGACAACATCAAATTGGATTACATCAAGGCGATGGTTTACCGCATGTTTGGTTTGCACAAAAATCCCAAGTTGGAGCAAGCCATTGAAATTACGGCAGAAAGTGACCCCTTTAGTTTGGTTGCAGTAGATGGCGGAACCATCAACAACGAACCTTTTGGGGAAATCATTGAAGCGGTGGAAGAGAAATGCCAGGCCGAGGGGAACCCTTATGCGATCATTATGATCGATCCTTTCCCCAATTTTGCGGAAGACAAAACCAAAAAATACAAAAAACCTACCTCTTTACTCGATTTGATTCCCAATATTTTTGGGGCCATTCGGGCTCAGGCGATGGTGAAAGAAACGGATTTGATGCGTGGTTTGTCTGGTGATGGTACCCGTCGGATGATTTTCCCTAAAAAGAATGACGATCCTTATCCCATTGCTTGTGGTGCATTGGATGGATTTGGCGGCTTTTTTAGCCGGGAATTTCGGGAGCATGATTTTCATCTGGGGCGTTACAATTGTCAAAAGTTTTTGCGCAAACATTTCACCATTTCATTGGATAAATTGGAAACTGCCAAGGTTTTCAGTGATTGGAAAAGTGATGGCCATGACCCTCGGCATGAGCGTTTTTTTGTGCCCAATGACCTGGGAGGGCCTGGTTTTTACCCCATCATCCCGGATATGGGTATCGCCAATATGGCCAGGAGTGAGTACCACGAGGCTTACCTGCCCGAACCAGTCAAGCTGAAAATTCGGCCAAGCGAGATTTTTAAATTGGACACCTTACTCGGTTTGCGCTTTAAAACGGTGCTGGATTATATTTTTGCGTTAAACACAGCTCCTGACGACCATTACAATAAGCCTGTTCACCAAGATGTTGACCATTTGATGCGGCAATATTATGGTGAAAAGGAAAAAAAGGCCAACCAGCCTTCTTTTTTGAAAAGAGTTTTTCTCTGGGCCTGGCGGACTTTCCTGACGCGGATTTTAGGCAAAAATATTGCTAAACGGGCGATCAAGATTATTCTGTTGGATTTTAGGGAAAGGGATATGTTGGAGATGTGAGGGATTGGGTTCTCTTTCTGAAATCGTGCATACTTGACCTTTTCGAAAGTCTGAAACTTTCGAAAAGGGGGTGCCAAAATGGTGCATAAAGCTCAAATCTAAGTATGCCTTTTCGAAAGTTTCAGACTTTCGAAAAGCTCTTTAGCGTACGATGTTCAAGGAAAAACTACCCATCTATTTCTAAATCTGCCTCTCGATTATGAGCAGTTATGAATCCTTCTTTTCCGCCATAATATGCCAAGACTTCATCCCGCAATAGAAGTGTTGGCTGGCTAGAAAGCATACTTAAATAAGAAGAGTGTGGCCATTTTGATGGATGATCTGTGAAATGATGATGGACCGGGTTATGATGGATGTAGTGGATTACTTTTGAATAATATGACTCATCCAATATGATTTTTCGCTTAAAATTACTTACAAATAAACTGCCAGTACGGTTCTGTTGGAGATTAAAAGCTTGGGTATACGCACTAAAAAAATTGCCAAATTGTTTGCTTAGCAACGTTGTAAGGTATTCATCTTGCAAAAAGGTCCCAGAATAATTGGTGTTTAAGATTTGATGTTTTTTGGTAACAACCCGACCTTTTTTAGGTGATTTTATCAGCCGAAAATTCTGCCAAAGAATATCACTTGGCTTTATTCGAACTAAAAAGTGAAAATGATTTGGCATTAAAGCATAAGCGAATGTATCCGCAACAGGTGAAATGAATTCGGCATATTTTTTCAAAAAATAAACGTAGTTGCCTTCGCTTTCAAAGATGTTTTCGAATCCATTGGCATGATTGTAAATATGGTAGGTGTTACCCGAGGAAAGTGGGATTTCATTGTTTACCATGATTGACTTGTATTGTTTGTATTTGTGTAAAAATATAAAATTTTGACCAATACAAACAATAAGTGTTGCGTGTTGAGCCGAAAATCCTGCATACTTGACCTTTTCGAAAGTCTGAAACTTTCGAAAAGGGGTGCCAAAATGGTGCCTTTAGTGCAACAAAACTAAACATATC
>JAAFHQ010000146.1 GCA_013298445.1 Chitinophagales bacterium
TGGGTACGATTATTGGAGCTGTCGTCGGCATAGGTCTTGCCCCTTTTGTTGGCTATTGGCTTTTTGGCCAAATATTAAATCAAGCTAAATGAGAAGTTAAGGGTGAAAGGCGCAAATGTTCCTACTGACCTAATCTGCATTTTTAGTTACAATGACCTAAATTTACAAGCGTTCGCGGATTTACCGCGCAATGATAGATGCGATTTCACCTCGATCTTAGCAACAAAAAAGCCTCATCCTTAAATAAAATTTTAAGAATGAGGCTTTTGAAAAAGAAGTGGTGATCCCGTCAGGATTCGAACCTGAGACCTACTGATTAGCTTACCCCTACGGTTTTCACCGCGAACCATTGCTGGTTTTTGTGGTCTGGACTATCTCACCGCCATTTCAGGCGTGCCGCGTATAGTCTCTACGGAACCCTCACCTTTTACTGCCCGTCGGCATTTCAAAGGGTCATTGGTTTCCTCGGGATTGCCATATTCATGCCGGGTGGCGATGAACTTAGGTTTCCCCGATATAGCGGCCTTCACTTTACAGGTTACTTTTCCCTGTAAAGGCTCCTATTGTGCAGCTTATGCAGTGCACGCTGAAGTCAGTTGCTCTATCCAGCTGAGCTACGGGACCAAATCAAACTTAAACCAAACGCCCTTTCGCGTTTGCCCGGCAAATGTACTCTATTTTTATTTTTTGCGCAATCTGGCGATCAAAAAGTCCAAAAAATCTCACTTGACATTGTGGGCAAAGAAATGTATTTTGGAAAGGTTGAGAAAGTTGAGGGAGGTTGAGGAAGGTTGAGGCTACCGCAGCGACGTTGACAATGCCCTTGTCTAAGTCGCTGCGGTAGCCCTAGACCTTCTCAACCTCCCTAAACCTTCCTCAACCATCCTTTGTTCCAAATTAGTCCTTCGTTCACACTGCGTCGCTACCCAATTCACTCATGTTAACCCAAACGTTGCCATGATACATCGTTACCTGTACCCACTTTTTTCCCGCAAGCGTTTTTACGCTTCGGTGGTTTTGTTCGGATTTTTGGCCTACACCTTCGATACCGTAGAGATGCGGCTGACCGACGAAACGATGCTGCGCAAACTCGCCGAAAACGCCTTCGCCTACGTGCCCAAGGTGACCCATTTCCGGCAATGGGGGCGCGAGATGCGCTACGTACAGGTCGGTGACGCCAACAAGCCCCTGATCCTTTTCATCCACGGAGCACCCTCTTCCTCCTCCTTCTGGTTGGACCTGCTGGGCGACAGTTCCCTGCTCTCCCAGGCCAAACTCATGGCCGTGGACCGCCCTGGTTATGGTTATTCCGGCTACGGCGATCCCGAAACTTCGGTCAAAAAACAGGCAGCGCTCATTGCGGGCATTTTGAAGGAAAAACGCGGCATCCACCAACAAATCATTGTCCATGGCTCCTCGTATGGAGGCACGGTTGCGGCGCGTTTGGCGATGGACTATCCCGAATTGGTGGATGGGCTGCTGCTACAATCCGCTTCCCTGAAGCCCGGTGCCGAAACCACTTACTGGATCTCCTACCCTACCCATCATTGGTCTATGCGCAATTTTATCCCCGGTTCGATCCGCACCGCCAATGCCGAAAAACTCTCTCATAAGGTCGAATTGGAAAAAATGGTTCCCTTGTGGTCCCGGATTCGCAGCAAGGTCATTTTGTTGCAGGGCATCGATGACACCTTGATTTTCCCGGAAAATGCACCTTTTGCTGCCAAAAACTTGGTTAATGCCGCCTCGGTGAGTTTGACCCTGGTGCCGGGCTCCAAGCACGATTTGTTGTGGACACAAACGGATTTGCTGAAACGCTCTTTGCTCAAATTGATTCAAATCACTAAAAAATAATTGCGCAGCCTAAACCCAACATTATCAATACTCAATACAGCATTTTAGAAATTTTCCCAAAGAAAAAATCAATTCCACGAAATTTTTCTTGCATTTCGTTTAGGGATACCGGCACTTTATTCTACTTAGTAAATGAGAGCGCTACAAATCAAGCCATCGGATTACAACTATGGGCGTAAAAGAGCTTACCGACAAACAACTGGTCGTCTTGCTGCAAGAAGGCAATATCATGGCGTATGAAGAAATTTATCAACGCTATTGGTATAAGTCATTTACCTGGGCATCGCATCAGGTAGGCGCAGCTGATGCCGAAGAATTGGTGCAGGAACTCTTTTTGAGTTTGTGGAACCGCCGGACCGAGGTGGTCATCAAACGACTCGATTTGTACCTCGCCGTAGCCATCAAAAACCAGGTCTACACCTTCTTTAAATCCCAGCTCAGTTACCGCAAATACCAGGAATACCTGCTGTTTAAAGAACTGGAAGAATCCCCCGATGGCAACCAAATCCTGAACTTCAAGGAACTGACCTCCGCCATAGAAAAGGCCCTTAGTCGACTCCCAGAAAAAAGTGCCGAAGTGTTTCGGCTCAGCCGCTATGAGAATCAACCCGTCAAGGAAATTGCCAAACACCTCAATTTGAGTGAAAAAGCGGTGGAATACCACTTGACCAAGTCACTGAAATTTTTGAAAGACACTTTAAAGTCATATCAGTCCGAGAATTGATAAACCTTAAACTATGTTGAAATGACCCAAAAGGAGTTCAATGAACTATCCAAACGTTACCTTGAAGGAAAAACCACTGCCGAAGAGGATCGAAAAGTTCAAGCCTGGTATGTCACACAGCCTGAGTTTCATCATCACAATTCCCCTGATGAAGCGGCTCAAAATATAGGTAAAAGAATCTGGTCAAACCTCCGTCAAGCGGTTTACCACAACTCCACCGACCGCATCACCCGCATGACCTGGATCATGGGCATTGCTGTGGGGATGATTTTGGCTTTTGTATGGTTGAGCCAATTTGAATTGCCACCACCACCAACTGAGGCAGCCGATCAAAGCCGAACCCCCGTAGCCCAACGTGGAATTGAACTCAAAAACACCACTTTTTCCGATCAAAAAATCACCCTGGCCGATGGTTCCCGGGTCGTACTAAAGCCTGGAAGTAGCCTGGTATACAACAAAAACTTCAATAAAACCAAAAGAGAATTGCACCTGCACGGTGAAGCTTTTTTTGACGTAACCAAAAACCCCCACAAACCCTTTATCGTACACGCTGGCAAACTGACCGCCGAAGTATTGGGTACCTCTTTCAACATCAAAAATGCCGAAGACTCAAAAAATGTTTTAGTCGACGTATTATCGGGAAAAGTGTCGGTATACGCCGAAAAAAAAGCACCGAACGAGTCGAATTCAACCTCCGATCGGCCGAGCGTGATCCTGACCCCCAACCAACGGGTGAAATACCTCAGCGCTGAAAATCGACTCGTCAAATCCATCGTTGAAGTGCCCAAATTCGTCATCAGCAAAGCCGAAGTTGAAAAACTCAGTTTTGTAGATGCTCCAATCTCCCAGGTTTTTAACGCCATTGAAATCGCCTATGGGCTGGAAATCATCTACGACGAAGTAGTGATGAGCGGCTGCACCATGACCACTTCTTTCGACGAGGAAAACCTGCACGATAAATTATCCATCATTTGCAAACTACTGGGCGCTTCCTTTAAAATGGTTGATGCTCAAATAGTTATATCCAGCAATGGCTGCCAGTAAATGTCGCCATTGTGCCACGAACAAAACATTACTTGCTGCTTATCACAAAATTTTATTAACTTAACCAACATCAGAGGCATGAAAAAAAATCTACTGCACCGTGAAAAATTGCTTCAGCTCATGAGAATCTCGCTTGCTCAAATCATTCTGGCTGGGCTTTTCGCGGGTATGGGTTACGCTCACCCTGCTTTTTCCCAGAAGGTGCTTTTGCAAAAGCTTAGTCTCAATCTTGAAGACAAAAAACTATGCGAGGTACTATTTCTGATTGAAAAGAAAGCCGACGTTCGTTTTTCTTATTTACCGAAACAGATTGATGCCGACAGAAAAGTAAACATCCAGGCAGAGGACGAAAGCCTGGAAAAAATCCTCGATCGGGTGTTCAAAAAAACGCCTATCCGCTACGAAGTTTTTGGCGCAAAACAAATTTTGCTGAGTAAAACGCCCATGGAGCGTTACGAACAGCAGCCGGATTTGGAAAGTTTGCCCAAAATCCAGCCGATCATCATCCAAAAACCCGATTTTAGGGTACAAGGAACCGTTACGGACAATGCCGGAGAGCCGATGGTAGGCGCTTCAGTCGTTCTGGAAGGTACCACCCAGGGCTCGATCACCGATGCCAATGGTAAGTACACGCTGGATCTGGCCGATGATGCCCGCAACGGTGCCCTGATCTTTAGCTTCGTGGGCTACACCACCCTGCGCGTGGCCATCGATGGCCGGGCCACGGTGAATGTGGTGCTGGAAGAAGGTAAAGTGTTGGATGAAGTAGTCGTAGTGGGCTATGGTACCCAAAAGAAATCTTCTTTGACTGGTGCCGTATCTTCAGTAAGTCAAAAAGACCTGAAGGCGCTGCCCGTCATCAGTTTGACTCAGGCTATTCAGGGGCGGGTACCTGGTGTATCGATTACCAACAACAGTAGCCCTGGTTCTGATCCGATCATCCGCATCCGGGGGATTGGTTCGATCAGTTTGAACCCCAATCCATTGTTTGTTATTGATGGTGTGCCTGCAGGCGGCTTAAACAACATCGATCCAAAGGATATTGAGTCCTTGGAAGTATTGAAAGATGCCAGTGCGGCATCTATTTATGGCTCAAGAGCAGCCAACGGAGTTGTTTTGATCACAACAAAAAAAGGAGCTGTCGGTAAGATGAAAGTGAATCTGGATTCTTACTATGGAGTACAGTCCGCTTGGAAAACCCTTGATTTACTCAATCGCGACGAGTACATTCGTTACGGAACTGCTCTGCTAACGGCTTCCAATCAGCCCGTTCCAGGCCGTTTCACCAACCTGAATACCCCGGTTTATGAAGGCGCAAGTACCACTTTTGGCCAAACCGAAACGGATTGGCAAGATGTGATGTTCCGCTCTGCTCCTATCACGGATCACCAGTTGTCGATCTCTGGTGGCAACGATGTATCCCGGGTATATACCTCACTAGGGTATTTTAGCCAGGATGGGATCATGCCTGTTACCGATTACAAACGCCAAAGTTTCCGCATCAACTCGGATCACAAAGTGGCCAAGTGGTTGACCCTGGGTCAAACCCTGTTGGTTGCTACGGATCAGCGCCGTTTGGAGCGTGACGGTGGGGGCCGTACTCAGGTCCAGAATATCATGCGGATGATCCCTTACTGGCCAGTACGTGACCCAACTAAAATTGGTGGATTCAGTACCACTGCTCAAGGTTTGGATGCTACCGACCCTGAAAACCCATTGCGCATCGCTGAGCAGGAACAACAGTACCAGCGCGACAATGGAGTAAAACTGCTGGGTACTTTTTTCACCGAAGTGAAGTTCACCAATTGGCTGAAGTACCGCTTTGTGGCGGGTGCTGATTTTGCCAATAGCCAGTTTACCAGCTTCCTGCCCATCTACAACGATGGCAACCGCAGCCGTACCATTGCTTCACTTTCTGAAAACCGGAATAATTTCTTCTCTACCGTGTTTACCAATCAGTTGACCTTTGATCAATCGTTTGGCAACCACAATGTCAACATCATTGCGGTAGCGGAGAAACAGGATGCCAAGTCTGAAGGTATTTCGGCCAGTGGACAGCGCCCTGACAACAACATTCAGGTATTGCAGGGGATTTCCAACCCCAATGGCTCTTCTTCATTGTCTCAGAACTCCTTGATTTCCTATGTTGGTCGTTTGACTTACGACTACGCCGGGAAATACTTGCTGGGTGCTTCCATCCGCCGGGACGGTTCTTCCAAGTTCGCTCCTGGCCGCAAATGGGGTATCTTCCCATCTGCTTCGGTGGGCTGGCGCATTAGTGAAGAACCATTTATGAAATCGATTACAGCTATTTCTTCACTGAAATTGCGGGCAAGTATCGGCCAAACAGGCTACAATGCCATTGGTGATTACGATTGGCAGCCGCTTATTTCGGCCAACAATACCATTTACCCATTTGGCAACACTACCACCAACCTTGGTTCTTACTTCAACCGCCTGGGCAACACTGGCCTGAGCTGGGAGGAAACGACCATGAGCAACATTGGTTTTGACCTGACTTTAGGCAATTTTGACATCAGTGCAGAATTGTACAAGCGTAAAACGGATGGTCTGCTGTTGAGCGTTCCACTGCCTGAATCATTGGGTTTCTCATCTAGCCCGCTGGCCAACGTAGGCAGCATGCAAAACACCGGTTTTGAACTCGCGCTAGGGTACAATCACCGCAGTGCCGATTTCAACTGGAGTTTGACCGGTACCTTTGACATGATCCGCAACAAAGTATTGAGCCTCGCAACGCCAAATGCTACGATCAACTCTGGCAACAATGCCGACTTTGGTGGTTTTGACATTACCCGCACCCAGGCAGGCCAACCCATTCAGTCTTTCTATGGCTGGCAGGTGGATGGCATCTTCCAAAGTGCTGCTGAGGTAGCTGCGGCCAATGCCCTGGGCAACGACAATGCGCCTTATCAAAACGCGTCCACTGCTCCTGGCGACATTCGGTTTAAGGACCTAAATGGCGATGGTAAAATTGACGGCACTGACCGTACTTTCCTTGGTAGCTATTTGCCTAAATTCTCCTATGGTTTGAACTGGAGTGGCACCTTCAAAAACTTTGATTTTGCGATTTACCTGCAAGGTGTAAATGGCAATAAAATTTACAACGGTGTCAAAGTTATTGGCCAAGGTATGCTGCGTCTCTTCAACGCCACTACGGACGTACTGGATGCCTGGACTCCACAAAACACCGATACCGATGTACCTCGTGCAGTGAGTGGAGATCCCAACCAGAATACCCGTACTTCCGACCGCTTCATCGAAGATGGTTCTTACCTACGCATCAAAAACGTCAGCATTGGTTATACTTTCTCCAGCGAAGGCTTGAAAGAAGTTACCAACAATGTGATCAGCCGGGTTCGTGTGTATGTTTCCAGCCAAAACTTGTTGACTTTCACCAAGTACACTGGATTTGACCCTGAAGTAGCTTCAAGAGGCAACAACCTGCTCAACAACGGTATCGATTATGGCCAATACCCACAAGCACGTACTGTGTTGTTCGGGGTAAACCTTGGCTTTAACTAAAAAAATAATGCTTTGCACAGTCAGGTGGAGCCATCTCCACCTGATCATAAACTCAATTCATTATGAAAAAAATTGCTTTTTTAACCAGCATCCTGATTCTGGGAATTACCTTCAGCTGTAATGATGAGGTGCTGAATAAAGTCAATCCCAACGGGGTAACCCTGGATACCTATTTCAACAATGACGCCGAAATCACTGCGGGTGTAAATGCAGTTTACGCCCTGGTTCAACACAACGGTTTGGTATCCCGCGAATGGTTTTTCACCCATGACCTGCGTAGTGACGAAGTGGCTACTGGTGGTGGTCAGTTGGAAACTCCTCGGGCCCAATTGCTCAATGGGGTAAACGATGCAGGGAACTCGGTATCCAATGCGGTTTTTACCGGTTGGTTCCGTGTTGTCCACCGTGCCAACGTTGTCATTGAAGCTGGTGCTGCGGCCAAACCTACCATCAGTGAAGCAGTGCGCACCCGGGTAGTAGGTGAAGCCAAGTTTTTGCGCGCCTGGGCATATTATGAATTGGCCACATTGTGGGGTGGCGTTCCTTTGTATACTGAATACGCCAAATCCGTAGAAGGCTCCAAGGCTCGTTCCAGCCAGAGTGAGATATACGCTCAGGTTATCAGCGACCTGAAAGCGGCTGAAACTGCATTGCCTGCCAGCTACAGCGCAGCCAACCTGGGACGTGCAACCAAACATGCAGCACAAATGCTCCTGGCGCGGACTTACCTGCAATTGGGCGATTACAACAATGCCAAAACTGAGTTGCAAAAAATCGTCAGCTCTGGTTTGTTCAAGTTGGTAGACAACTACCTCGACCTCACCAATGAAGAAGGTGAATTCAACGCTGAATCTATCTTTGAAGTGGTGTATGCTCCATCTGGTGGTGCTTACAACTGGGGTGGCGATGGCGACGGAACGGCGGTACAAGAAGAAACCGTACGTACGCAGGAGTATTCCGCAGTGGGCTGGCGCAACCTGATTCCATCCAATAAAATTCTGAACGACTACGAAAGAACTACTAAGGGTGATGCCAAAGATGATCCACGTTACGACATGTCTTTCTGGAAACCCGGCGACAAATTCAACAATGGTGCCAGCACTATGACCGATGATCGGGTACAAGGCAATACCTCAATTGTGGACGGCAAAACGCAGAAAATCAGCTGGCGCAAATACTCCATTCTGTACAAAATCGACAACGGTTTTTACACCAGTGGCATCAACATGCGGATCATGCGTTACGCTGACGTACTGCTGATGTTGGCAGAATGTGAGAACGAAGCCGGCAATTCAGCTGCTGCAATCAGCCTGATGAACCAGGTACGTGCCCGTGCTTCGGTACAAATGCCTCCGTATCCAACGACCAATTACCCTTGCAACAACAAGGATGAAATCTTCCGTGCCCTGCAACATGAGCGCTTTATTGAATTGGCCTCTGAGCAAGTACGCAATTTTGACATCCTGCGCTGGCGGAAAAATAAAAAGCTCAAGTCTGAGCCTATTTCTTTCTTTGTAGCCAACAAACATGAGTTATTGCCGCTCCCACAAACCGAGATCGACAATAACCCAAACATTGAGCAAAAGGATCAGAATCCTGGCTACTAAACGATGTTTCGCATAAACTATAAGCAAATGAACCATTATTGACCAATGCCCTCCTTCCGTGCTGGAAGGGGGGTATTGATTTTTATTACTTTTGCGGAGGCCAATATTAATGGACACTTTTGCTTTTGAGACTCGAAGGACATGAATAGCCCCTGGCTTTAGCCTGGGGGCATCGTCATACCCTTCGATTCGGGCTTTAGCCCAAACCTCAATTTTGTAAATGGGGCTAAAGCCCAATCAAGAGGGCGTATCAATGACCCCAGGCTAAAGCCAGGGGCTATTCATGTCCTCCGAGCAAAATGTCTTGTAATGTGCTATAGGCCAAAAATCGATTCTTCCTATGTCACTACGCACCCTAAATCGATCCTTGCTTGTCCTGGCAATTTGTAGCCTCCTCGGCTGCAAAAAACCGGATCTGCTTTTTGAAAAAATCACCCCTGCCCACTCCAATATCCATTTCAACAACCAGCTCAGCCCTGACGCCACCTTGAACGCCTTTACCTTCACCAACTTTTACAATGGTGGAGGCGTCGGCGTCGGTGATTTTAACCACGATGGCCTGCCCGATCTTTTTTTTAGCGGCAACCAGGTCAGTTCTGAGTTGTACCTCAATCGTGGCAATTTCCAATTTGAAGCCATCACTGAAAAAGCGGGCGTAAAAACCGATCGCTGGTGCAGTGGGGTTTCCGTAGTGGACATCAACCAAGATGGCTGGGACGACATTTACCTCAGCGTAGCCCAGGGACCTGGCTTGAAAAATTCAAATAACCTACTGTTCATCAATCAAAAAACCAGCAACCCCAGTTTTAAAGAATCTGCACAGGCTTATGGCCTTGACTACAATGGATTTACCACCCAAAGTGCTTTTTTTGACTACGACCTCGATGGCGATCTCGACGCTTTTTTGCTCAACACGGCACCTGACCTGCAAAACCCCACCACCTTGCGCCGCCAAATGAACAATGGCTTTTACCCCTCCACCGACAAACTTCTGCGCAATGAAGGCCTGGGCAAAGCCGGGCACCCGGTTTTTGTAGATGTTTCCGCCGAAGCCGGAATTCGCTTCGAAGGCCTGGGACTTGGACTCGTCATTTCCGACCTGAACCAAGACGGCTACCCCGACATTTATTGCTCCAACGACTTCATGAGCAGCGACATCCTCTACCTCAATCAGGGGGATGGGACTTTTAAAAATACCATCCAAACCTCTATGGCCCATACCAGCCAGTTTGGTATGGGCATAGACGCCGCCGACCTGAACAACGACGCTAAAATTGATTTGTTCCAACTGGACATGTTGCCCGAAGACAATGCCCGTCAAAAACAAATGTTGGGCAAACACGATTACGACAAAAAAGAACTGAGCATTTCGCCTGAGTACGGCTATGAATTGCAGT
>JAAFHQ010000147.1 GCA_013298445.1 Chitinophagales bacterium
CGGTTAGTGGTTCCGCTGGGCTTTTTTCATCGAGGCTAGGTGATGGTATAACCTTTGCAGTCTTTTTGGGTATTGTTTTTTGGGGAGGTCTGATGCCTTCCCGCTCAAAAAAAGCCTTTAAACCCGGATATTTTGTCTTTTTTGCAAATGCTAGCAGAACAAAGATGGATTGCATTTTTATCAAGATACCTCGATTAAAGACCAAACGGAGAAGGTCATTTGGAGTAGGTTTTGCTGCTGTTTTTGCCAACTCTGTCAATACGATTGTCCAACATTCGACTTCGAGCCCACGCCCTGCTTGCGTAAGGTAGCGAGACAACATTTGTTTCCATTCTGAGGGCCTCAGGTTGGGTTTATTTGCGATTATTTTTTCACCTACTGCTAGGCTGAGCCAGGTGTTTAGGGCTGGGTCGGTTTCCAAACCCATTGCCTGAAGGCGTTGGGGAGAAGCTGCCGCTTCAGTTATGGCCTTCCCAGCGTGGTTCAGTTCTGCAAAAATGGCATACAGGCTGGCTGCATTGTGGCCGGTGAACAACTCGGTGACATGTTGCAAAAAACTGCCGGGATATTGGAGGACCAGGCGTTGAAGAGCATGCGGGCTAGTGTTCAACAAATGCCGCAATTGCGCGACAGCCCCGGCATCCAGCCCCAAGGCTTCCAGTATTTTTTGCTGCCATTCCTGTTCTGGGGCTGGGCTGATGTGGCGGGGTAAATTGCCATGTTGCAAAAAATGCAACCACTGCTCAAAGTATCCGCTGCGTAGTGGCAATACCTGGGTGCCAGGGGATTTTTTGCTGACTGCAGTTTTTATGGCTTGCTCCAGGTTGATGAGCAACTCGTTAAGCCATCCTCCCGAAACTATCTCGTGCTCGGTCAAGGCGCCGAGGTTTATTTCCAGTTTTTCGATTCTGATTAATTCGTCTGCTGGGGTCAGTTTGTCGAAAAGTGCCTCCATGGCTGGTGCCACCGCTTCCCAATAAACCTGGCTCATCGTTTGTTGCAAGGCAAAGGCATCCTTACTACCTTGCAGTTTCACTTCAATGACTTGTTTCCCGATGATGTGCCGCATACCCTGTTGCTCTTATTGTTTCAGCATTTTTATAAATCGGTCGACTTGTTTTTTTCCAAAAACACGGCTTACTTTTTTATCCTCATCCCAATGATCAATGACCCATTTAAGGTTGAATCCCCTTTTCGTTAGTTTTTTTAGCAATTCACTTAGCGCTTTTTCATTTGAAAAAGTATTCCCTTCTGCTTCCTTGTTTATCGCCTTGTCCAAAAAATGCCAGATGGCATTTTTTAGAAGCACCACTTCCGGCAAGTTGCCCGATGCAAGGTCGGGGGTATTTTTAAGCAGGAATTCAAGGTGTTTTTTGAATTCACTAAAGTTTCCATCTCCGCTCAAAAAACTGTTTGCCAGGCGATCGTAAATTTGAAGTTCGCCGATTTGCCGTTCAAGAGCGAAGGTGTTCGATTTTCGTTCATTCATGCGGTTATTGAACTGTCTTTGGGCGGTGTTGATATTGACAGTAGAGGTTGTCGGCTCAGGCAGGGATGGTTGTTCTTCAGCTTTGTGTTTAGGCGAATCAACTACTTTATGTTTCCCGCAACCACAGTCTTTCTCCCCTTCACCTGGCTCGGGTTCGCACCAGCTATAGGGGTGCAGGGAAGTAAGGGTCTGTACCATACAACAGCGAAGGTTGCAGCCGTTGGCACGATCCTCGTCGACCTCGTGCTCTTCCTTGCAACAACCGGGCATTTGGCGACAATCCATGCCATTGACTGGACATTGCATCCAGGTCAGCCAGTTTTGGTAGACCTCTTCAAATTTGCAGAGTTGTCGAGGACTCAACCATACGATGTTGAGCGCGATGTGGGCTGGTGCTTCCAGATAAAGCACATGTTGGAAAAAGGTCCGGGCATCCTCATCGTGGAAACGTTTCATCCAGGCAGGCAGCACTAAGGTTGCCCAAAATGAATACATGTCAGCCAATGGATAATAAATGATCGGTGGATTTGCCTCTTTTTCACAGGGATCTTTTTCAAGGGGATTGTCCACCCAGCACAGGCTGCAGGAGGTGTCGGGAGAGCCTTGCAGCAGACAGGGATTACAGGGCTGAATGCTTTGCGCTTCACCACGACAGGGCTTGTCTTCAGTTTGTTTCGGAGCACAATCCTCCACACATGGTCGCAGGAGAATATGTTCCAGCAAATGCATTCCTTCTGCTAAGGTGCATTCTTTTGCCAAGGCCATGCTTTGGTCTCGACTATATTTATCTTCAAATAAGCAAGGTGTTTTTCCGAGGATGCAACAGGTGTCCACCAATTCGATGGAATAGGGCCCACAATCCTTTTCGGAGAGAATGCGGTATTCATAGCGTTTATCGCCAGTCTTTATTTTTTCAATGATTTCAAAAATAGTACCTGCATATTTTAACGATTCTTGTTCCGTATCAAAAGATTTGGTGCTAGTAAAAAGCGTCTCACATTCGAAGCTTTCTGGCTCGTCTTCAGCGCAGCCGCAGGGTTGTGTGATGGGTTTTGGGCTGTCTGTTTTTTTGTACTTTAGCCGGACATAATATTTGCCATTGAGTAAATAAGCCTCCCGCTTTATTTCTTCCAGTAGTAATGGCTTTTTGATGCCTTCCAAAGCGGCCTGCGCTTCTACTTCCGTATCATACCAGCAAGGATGCACCGCGACCCTGTAACATTCGTCTACGACATAAAAGCCGTATTGCAAGGTGTTTGTAGCTGGATTGGTTTCTTCGAAAGGGTAGAATGCCTGATCTCCTTGTGCGGCAAAGAGGAAGCGTTCAACACCGTAATGAGCACAATCATCGCCATGCAATTCTGGACTCGGATCACAAGGGCTGGATGGAACGGGTTCATCACAATGAGCATCTCTCCCCCAAGCCTCGTCGAGGCTGGCGTACGGCCATTGGCTGGTTACGAGTACCTCCCGGATTTCTACCTGGAATTTTTGACCAGCTGTGCTTGGATTTTCGCAATCGCTATCAATGACTCCAATTCTACAATTGTCATCACAAGCGAGCAGTTGCATCAATTTTCTAAAACCCTGCCAAGCTTTTTCAAAGGTATCGTAACAAGCCCAGCTTTGCCAGTCGAAGCGATCGGCGGCTTTGTCAAACAGGCGGAAATAGTACTTTCGGGTTTTATGGCCGTTTTCCCAAACATCAAAATAACGAACCGGGAAACTCCGCGCCCATTCCACCAGTTCGGGAATATCATTTTCAAATTCCGGGGCAATCGCAGCAATAAAATCGCCAATTTTGCCACAATCGTCAGGCCGGGGCTTAAAGCAATCCTTGGTGCAAATTTTCTTTCCTGGACCGTAGTTTTCTTCATAGGAGCCAACTTGCAAAATTTCCAGAAACTGCTCCTGGTAGGCCGCTATGGCCAGTGCTTCGGTATCGTATCCTTTGATGCTGTGAAACAATTCCGACATTGAGCCTCCGCCGATGCGACCCTTGATCACGAAATGGTATTTGCAGACGCAGTTTTCACCAGTAGGTTTTTGGACGACGTCGTAGCAGACCTCCAGCCAGGTGTAGTCGCTCGGTTTTTTGATGCATTGGTCGTTGCGATTTTTTTCGGCTTCTTCCTTGGTATAACTGGCCCGCCTGGGGTGATAATCGCCACGGTAGGGGAGGGGAACCGGCTCGAACCAGTTTCGAGCGGCCTCTTTATCCTCAATTTTTAATGGCGGATAACAGGTTATATCGTCCTTGATAATATCGGGGTTGTCTAGTTGCGTATTGCAAGGCAGCACTGCGAACGGGATTCCTTTTTTCACCAAGCGAAAACAATATTGCTGCACACCAGCCGAAGGATGTACCCAAGCCGAATAACTCTTTACTGGCTCGGCCAGTTGTGTGGAAGTAAAATCCAAAAACTGTTGCACATCTGTTTGTTGCACAACCTTATCCCTGATCGTTCGGGCAATCGGCATTTTTTTGCCGGGCATTGAGACGGTCAGCCATTGATTTTGGCCTTCACTCACCAATGTCAATTGCGCCTGATGAAGATCTTTTACAAAACTGTGGTAAGCCTGTCTGACTTCATCTTTATCCTTTTGCCCATTCTTAGCCTTAAACTCCTGAATGCTCTCGAATAAAGGTTCGTATTGACCATCTGGAGAGATCCAATAATAACAAAATCGATAACCAGAAGCTCTTTCAATGATAGATAAAGTAAACAGCTGGGATTGAACCATTTCAGCCACTTGTGCCATAACCTGATTCAGATTGCTGCCATTCTCCGGTTTTATTGCAACTGTTTGCTTTGCTGAAGGGTCTGCTATTTGATTTAAAAAAATTAGGAAGGCTTGGAAGGCTGCTTCTTCGCTAGGGTATTCATCTGCCGCTGTAAGTAGGGGCGTATTTTGGGGTGTAAATTGACGGAAGATGTAAGTGGGTAATTCTTGATTGGTCGCCCAAGGTTCCGGGTGTTTTTTCAAGGCCTTTAGCATAGCCTGCAGGGCTTTGTCGCGCTCGGAAGGCGTGTCGAAAGCTTGTGGTACTTCGGCAATGAAATTGTTCAGTTGGTCTTTGAGCAGGAAGATATAGTTTAAATTGGTTGCATCGCCCGATTTTACATACCGATCTGCGATTACGCCGACTTTGTGTGCCTCTTTGAATGCGTCTAGTGCGTCATCATTGGTAGCATAAAGGCCATAGCTGGAAAGCAAGGCTTCCCCTTTTTCATTGTTGATGTTAAAGCCCCAACAGTTATCATGGGTAGCCATTTTAGGCTTCACTTTTTTCTGCTCAAAAACCCTGATGCAAGCGGAGATAAGTGCTTCAGGATTGTTTGAGTCAGCATCCAGTTCCTTGGTACATGCAATAAGCCCCGCTTTGTCATTGTATAAGTTTATCCGAAATCGATTTGATTCGAGCCCTTCAGCACTGTAATTCTTTGGATTGATTCCCCATTCTTTGGCTTGCCGCCATGCGGTTGTCGCTTTGTCCGCGTCTGCAAAGATCCTATTGCTATGTAAAGCAATTTTAGCTCCCAGACTGATCTCCCATTTAAAGCCCTTACCGGCTTTAAAGAGCATGTTTTTGTCGGCGCAGGTTGCTGTAAGGTCTGTTATAGCAGCCGACTCATTTGGAAAGAGTGTGCTTGAAGAAATATACTTTTTCTGTACACCATCATATAGTTTCCAGCTGTATTTGCCTTCATATTTTTCGGTTGAGCTTTTAAATTCTGCAATATTGAGATAAGCTTTTTTGTTGCCTTCTAAGGGTATCAGTTTCAGCGCGTTGTTCTCCCTGTTGATCGTGTTAATGAATTCGTTTACTCGTTCAGGAGATTCTGCCTCTAGCCTTGAATCGACTTGGGTTTTTCCTTCTTCGATCACCTCATTTTTTTGGTTTCTCAGCGCCAGCGTATAGATATTGTTGATTATTATATTGTCATCTCCTGATTTTTTGGCAAACAGGGCTTCGATTTGCTTGCCTTTTTTCTCGGCTTCCTCATACGTACCAAATTTGCCGGGGTACTGGAACTGAACATAAGCAGCCCGGATGCCAAGACTATATTTTTTGACTGAATCAAAATCAATCTGGAAGGGAGTCTCCGATTTTAGGGCTTGATGGAGGGCCGCAGCCACCTTTTCACCAGTGGACTGTGCAGGTATCGGATCCTGAGAAACAAGCCAGCTGGTGCCTTGCCAATCATTGAGCACGACTTCATAAGGTAGTTTTTTTTCATACACCTCCACATTGCAAAGCGAGTGACGGCGATCGTCGGCAAAACCAGCCAGCGACATGGCCCGACGCTCGAAGCCCGAAATATTGTGTGTACCCCAAGAAGGTTGAAGGTAATCGAAGGCACGGCCCCGATTGCGGCTGATGTCGTCATAGTTCGACAGGAATCGGGATTTATCCTCGACACTGGTGCGCCGACGAGCCTGTTCGTCTTGGATCTGGCCGAACATCATTGCAGCGTATTCCGTGAATTTTTCAGAAAAACGGGACAATAAATGATCGAGAAACGATTCCCGGCGCTTGAGGTAAGCCGTTTCGTTTTCCGCCAGATTTTGGAGAAACAATGCATAGTCAATCGAGCGGGACACGATCTGGAAAGTATATATCCAGGTGCTACTGTTTTCGTAGCGGATTTTATTGAGGTTTTGCTCCCAGGTGCCCAAAAAGGCAGTCAAGCGGGCATTGCTTTCCGCTTCATGTTCAAACTTATAACGCCCTGTGCCGATCAATACCAAATTGTTGACGGTCGAAAATCGCAGCATGAAAAACCAGCCTGAGTTATCTTGTCGGATGTCTATTTCGTACTGCTTTTTGTCTAGTGCCCGCTTGATGTTGTTTGCTGTGCTATCCCGCCGAAATGCCCGTTTAAACCCAGCGAGAGCAATAAGCTCGTCGCAATTGCTGGCCTCCGGTTCATAGCAAGCGCCAGGCGAGGAAACGACTAATTTGCCGTTCAAAGTAGCTTTTATTTTGCAGAGGGCATTTTCCAAATCATCATCAAGGAAAACGGGTAGCGCCATCACCGCCCCTTCCACAATGCCTTGATCTTTGGCCGCAAATAGCCTGAGCAACTTATTCAAACCCGGGGTCAGGTCAGGGTTTAATTGCGCTGAATAAGCAGTATGCCGCTGTGCCGCAGGACGTAATGATTCCTGCTGGAGGGAAAACAAGTCTCTCAAATGATTTAGCTGCTGTAGGTAATCGGCCAACAATTGGTCAAAAAACAAAAGGTATCCCTGAAACTGAAGGGCTTGAGTTCGACGGAGTAAAGAAGCAGATTCGGGGAGGCCAGTGTCACCAATGCCGTACACCCTGGGGAAATCATTTTGGATTGAAATGTAATCAGCAAGATCCTCCCGTAAAATACCGGAAGGAATGGCTGTATTTAAAAACTCATCAGAAAGCCTGGACTTGCGGTAGCGGGTCAGTTCGGCATGTACCTTTTTCTTATTTACGGGAATGACACCTGTAGTTGTTGAAAACTGGATATTGGTCAGCGGAGTGCCGTTGACCAGCTCATCAAGAACAAAAACGGGGACGGTATCCTTAAACAATTGAAAGCGCCATTTTGATTGAGAAATACCTTCATCGCAACAATTATATTCAGGGTCGTCAGAACCTTGTTGTTCTCCCTTTTTAACGGAATTTACACATAAGTTTTTAACAGAATAAACCCCCTCTACGCTATGAATAACGGAATATAAATCAGAAAGATGTAGCTCTTTTTTTAGAGAAATACTTTCCAGCTCTTCCGTATCTATAAAACCAAAACTTTGAAAGACAGCTTCAGCCGTATTGTCAAAAAGGCCTGCACAAATGTCGGCAGCACCCGATTCTTGGAGCCCTTTTTCAAAAACAGACTTGAGGGAATGTGGACGCCCGGAAAAAATTTCTTCGATGGGGCTACCTTTTTCCAACAAGGCTTGCAAGGAATAGAATCGTGCAGTAGGTGAGATGTAATCGGTCAGGCGGCGCAAAATTTCGGCATATACCTTATCTGCATCAGTGCCAGGAAGGACTTCTACTTCAGCGCACAAACCTACCTTTTGGGGACACAGAATGGTAATGTCTTCAAAGTCTTCGCAGAGGTTGCGGTGTGCCGATAGTACACATTGTACCTGCTTAAAGAATGCCGTTCTTTTTTTCCGTGTTTCAGTAACGCATTTTTCAAGGTCAAAATCTGTTTGACCTTGCTCGCATTCTTTCCAACATTTTTTTTCTTGCTCTTTTTCTTGTTCCAATTCCTCGTACAAATCCTTTTCCAACTCCAGATAGACATGGTACAGACCGTTCAGGTCAATACATGCTGTGGCATCGGACGATTTTTTACATCCACAGTCCTTTACTTTGTTGTCAGTGAGTGCGTGCTCAGTTTTGGGGCTAGAGACTTCGGTATCACATTCGCAGCAACACAATTGGCCAGTTTTTGTATCAAGATAAAGTTGAGGATTTCGCTTTTCCACTGGCTCTAGCCAAGCGTTGCGTACTCCATCAATTTCCAGGAGTAGCTTGCGGTAGTCAGTAACGGTAAGCGGGTTGCAGGATAGGATTTCGGCTGGGGTGAAAAAATTGTCATCCTGCAAGCCATCTTTCTGCGCCAGCAGGTCTTCGATGGGCAGGGAGCTGCGATAGCCCAGATCGAGCAGGGCATAACAGAGCACTTCGAGTGTCGTAATACCGGGGTCGTGGGTATTGTGGTCCGTCCAAATTTTGCCGGAGAGGTTACCGATGTGCTGTAGCCCTTCTTCCCGCAACCGATTAAAGTTCAAGTGTGGGGGCAAACCATCGTCGTTTTGCCGGATAACTTTGCTATGTGGGGTGGTTTCGGCCATGGTTTTTATTCAATGCTCACAGATGTATGGATTACTTCTGGTGCTAAAAAACGATTACTTGATATTTAAGAGCCTACTGTAATTGGAGGGCAGGTGAGTTCCTCCTTTTTTTCACAAACGGAATGGAAAGGATAAGCCCTTGTTTCTCCTCTGGGATTAATGTTTGTACAGGTAGAGGGTGTTTTCGAAAAAGCGTCACAATCCTCGTCATTGACAAATATACAAATCTCTCCAGCGGTCAAAATGGAGCGGGCTGTCTTTGGTTCAACCACTTCAAGAACCGTTTCAGGAGCTTCTTCAGTGGACAATGACAAACAGGTGATAAAATCAACGTAGTCCAGTTTTTCAATGAACTTGATGACTTCTGACTCGTTCACTGGCTGCCCGAATACCAATTTATGGGAGTCTTTGGAAATGAACCAAGGTGCAAAAAAGAAGGTCAAATCCTCTTTGAGCTTGGCTCCGTAATAGGCTTTGTCTTTGCCTTTTCGCAAGCGTACATGTGCCTTTACGTTGACCTTTTCGTAACGGGGGTTCAACACTTTCAGTCGTACAAAAGGTGATACGCGTTTTTTGAGGAAAGCCTTGATCTCTTCCAATACACTGACAGGTGCACGGGGTTCCAGGCCTTGACCTGCGGTCAGTTTGGTTAGGTCAGGAATGACCGCAAGGGTCACAAATCCCGGGGCTAATTCCAAATCCATTTTGTAGTCCCCAGCCGAGAGACCAAAGCCATGGCTGATGCATTTTACTTTGTAAATCTGCTGAAAAGCTTCCAAGACGAGGGCCTCATAGTCGAAACCTGCGATGGCCCGGCCCTTATGCCGCAACTGTTCGCTTACCCGATTGTAAAAACTCCCGCTTGCTTCCGGGGCTTTTCCATTGAAGGAAGGATAAGGTTGTTCCATTTTTTTGACCCCAGCCTCAGGTTCTACCATTTTGGTGATGCTGCTTGCGGGTAGGGTGCCATCGAGGCGTTGTAAATCGTTGCTGCTGTCTGGTTTAAAGGTCACCCTTGCTGCCTGAGTATGTACTGCAATGGTTTCACTGACGGCTTTTACTTTATTGATGGGAGCGAGGGCTTGGTCGTTTATTTCGCATTGGATTGAAGCGTCTAACTCACTAACAGACGCTTTGATCCAAAACAGATTGGGCGGCATGACGGTATTTCCCGTTCGGGAGATGCCTCTAGGCACGGCGATTTTCACGATGCCTGAAACGGTAAGGCCCTTGGTTTCATCAGAGATGATTTCAAAACCTGGCCTCAAGGAAAGCCATTGGTTGTTGGCAAGGTAATGCCAGTGCACCAGGGCCCGGTCTCGTTCGCTGTCGGCGGTGGCTTCCGCCAATTGCAACAACAAATTGAGTGTACTGCCAGGGCGAAGATTGTTCAGCCCGAGGTAGAGTGTACCTTCTTCTTTGAATACGGGCAACAAAGTTGGCAATGCTTCTAGTTCTTCGTGCTTGTAGGTACCTTCGAAGGGATACAGGTGAATCAGCTCGATGTCATCCTTGGTGGCACAGGCAGAGTAATCGAGGGCGATGTTTTTAATGGTGGGGGTCCAGGGTTCGTTGGGGATAAGAACAGCTTTGCCTTTGTCAAAAGCATCAATGATGCTTTGAAAAATAGAATTTATGTTGCCCTCCAAATTATTGTCGAATGTATTGTTTACTGAGGCCTGTAATGCGTTTAAGTCGTTTTGCACTTCATTTAACCATACAGGGTCATTTGGACTTGGGCCACTTGGAGGGGAATCAACAATAGGTGTTAATCCGGAAATAAAATTATTGAAATCAATGTTTATATTTCCTTGTCTAGCATTGCTA
>JAAFHQ010000148.1 GCA_013298445.1 Chitinophagales bacterium
CAATGTGAGTGAAACCTGTACGTATACCCTCACGGTGGTCGATAAGGAGCCACCCATCATCACTTGTCCGGCCAACGTTACGGTGCAGGGAACGCTCAATGCGGATGGCTTGTGCAAAGCGGTGGTGAAGGACATTGCCCCAAAAGCAAGCGACAACTGCCCAATGCTTGGCGTGAATTGGAGGCTTTCCGGTGCTACCATCGGCCAAGGAGTCGCCGATGCCAGTGGGACCAATTTTATGCAGGGAGTGACAACGGTGACGTACACGGCGGTGGATATGGCCGGGAATGAAGCGAGGTGTAGTTTTACGGTGACGGTGGAGTGTAAGGAGGTGGGGGACCCAAATTGTGGGTTTATGGTTGCCACATGCTATGCGTTCAACGCGAATGATCCGGTTGCTGTAATTTATGATACCAGGTTTAATTCAAATGCCATTCCTGGAGCAGATTGGGGGGCTGCTGCTCCGCCAGTTCCCTCTATTCATCCACCTGATTGGACTACAGCTAAAATTGGCAATGTATTTGGCATAGCCCTTGATAACAAGGACAAAATCTTTTTGGCAGCAACAGATGTATATCGTTTTGATAGGCCTATTTTAAACGCTGCATCTGGACCTGGCGGGCCATCTGGCGTTTACAAGACAGATTTTTTTCCGCCTTATACTACCACGAAAATTGTTGGTACCCTAAACCTCCCGCAAACTCCAATTACAGGCAGTCTATTGCCAAATACTGGAGGCATTGGCAATGGAATCGGTAATATTGCCTATGATCATGTTAATGACCAATTGTTTTTGACAAACCTGGAAGATGGACGCATTTACCGGATCGACCCTAATGGTGCTTTGCTAAGTGCATACGACCCATTTCAATTGGATAATGCAGCAGTAGGCATTGAAAGAGCTGCTGAGCGACTTTGGGGAATAGGTGTCTTTCAGAATCGGGTATATTTTGCCAGAGAACAAAGCGGCACAAACCCCAAACAAATTTGGTCTATCCCCTTGGATGCCAACGGAGAATTTTTAGGAACGACATCGTTGGGGAGCAATTTGTACACGGGTGCTGCAAAATTAGAAGTCGATAATGGACCCGGACTCCAAAAAAAATACACAGATATCGCTTTTTGTCAAACTGGGAAAATGTTGATCTCTGAACGAGGAGACCCTCATACCGCCCAAGTTTTTGAATTTAAATTGGTCAACGGAATTTGGACTCCCTCTACAGCAAACTTTAGAGTAGGGTACCTTAACCAAGGAAAAAATAGTGCAGGGGGTGTCGATTATGGTTATCGAGAGCAAAATGGAAATCCAACTGCCGTTTGCAACGATATAGTATGGGCAACTGCGAACTGTATGGATCCAAGTGGGGTTCCAGGTGTATCTTGCCAAGTTTATGGCGTGGAAGGTATCTCTTCTGCTGGAAATTCCCATCCAAGTAACTCATCATCCGATATTTACATTGACTTTGATGGGGCGTATAATGTAAATCCCAAGTTCCAAATTGGAGATGTTGAAGTCTTTAAGTGTGGTGGCTGCTCGGAGCAATCTTCTTTCTGTGATTCCATCAGTGTCACCTCCATGCCAGTCGCTGACGCAAAAGACTCTTGTTGTTTCAAATTAACGCTGAACAACCAAAAGCCCAATTTTTTCACGGCCATTCAGTTGTGCTCCAGCAATGGGGTCAGCATTTCCAATGTTTCGGTGCTGAATGGTTGTAGTTTACAAAGTTTTGGCGCAACTCAGGTTACAGTCGTCCCAGCAGGGGGTATTTCCAGCACTTTTCCAGGCGGTAGTAAAGATTTTATCAAATTCTGCTTGTCGAACTACGAAACTGTTCCCAATCAACAGATCATTGTAAAGTACTACGGCCCCAACTTTGAGGTCGTCTGTATGGATACTCTGAACTACAATTGCACCCAAAAACCGAAGTGTTTAAAAATCACCAATGATACGGTTATTTGTAGCGAAAATGGGAAGTACAAGCTGCAATTTTGCATCATGTCGGATGCCCTCATCCCTTGGCCTGTTTCAACTTTTGTTTTAAACCCGCCTGCAGGTGTGACTTTTACACCTTCCACGTTCACACTTAATACACCCCTGCAACCCGGGCAAATGAGTTGCACCTTCACTACGGAAATTTCCGGCCCCAGTGCAATTGATGGAAAAGAAATTTGTTTTTCAGTTACAGGGCATAAGCAAGATTCGATTCACTTGGACTGCTGTACTGACACAGTCATGCGAGCATGTGTCATCCTGCCAACCTGTATTTGCGACAAGGTATCCGTAAATGTTACCCCAGTAAGTTCTCCTAAAGACACGTGTTGTTGGAAAATAAATCTAACCAACAATTACTCAACCACTTATTTCACAGGGGTTCAATTGGAAATTTTGACGCAAGGTGTAGTGTTTGGTTCTATTGGCAATGGCTTCCCCAATTGGGGCCTGGTTTACGACGTGACTCGCCCAATTTTCAAAAAGCTACCACTTGGTGCCTTTATTGGTACAACAGCATCATTACCTACAATCTGTCTTGCCGGGATAGATAGTGCAGCTCAGGTTCCTCAAATAGTTTTAGTAAAATGGCTTGGCCCTAATGGGGAAATAGCGTGTGTAGACACCCTTAAATTTGATTGTAAACCTCCGGTGAAGAGTGATTGCGCAGTGATTGTCAAGCCCAAAATTGAATGTGATACGACCATTTTAGGCGCTTACAATCTTTCTTTTCAGGTTCAAAACAATTCCGGTCATACGATCAACGAGGTGGTACTAAACAGTGTAACTGGAGGTGTAGCCAACCCAGTTACATTCACGATACCTTCATTGGCAAATGGTGGCACATCTGGCATTCTCACAACCCAAATTTTTGGCGTACAGCCCGGTGATTCAATCTGTTTTCTACTCACCGTGCATGAAAAAGGGCCTAACGGTGAAGACCTGAGTTGTTGTACCCATTCACAAAAGTATTGTTTCGTGGTGCCAGATTGCTGCAAATGCGGGACTTTCTCCAATCTCAGCTTCCGCCCCGCCCGAGGAGCCCCCAACATGCCCATAAAATGCGGAGACACCCTTGGCGTCTCCTGCAATCCAACATTCAACCCCATCATTTCCGGCAACTTCCAGTGTATAGGGGAATGTGCGGCTGATTCGGTGCATTGGGAACTGGTTTCCCTCTCGCCAATGCTACCCGTAGCATCCGGCAATGTGAGTAGTGGGAATTTTAGCCTTGCCATCTTGGCGGCTTATTTCAGCACGCCTGGCACCTATGAATTGACCTTAAGCAGCAAGTGTGGCAAACAAACCTGCCCACCCTGCAAGTTCATCATCAAAGCTACGGGTTGCCCCTGCTGTGAAGACTTCGATGTGTTCTGCCAAAGTATGCTGAACCACATCGAGATCAAGATAGACAGCGCCAAGTGCAAAGCTACCCTGGCTATTTGCAACATCCGCGCATGCGATTACATCCAAAGCATCAACTGGGGCGATTCAAACACGAGTACCGGACCATTCACCGCCGGGGCGATGCCGATGCATACCTACAGTGGAAGTGGGACGTATATCATTTCGTACATAGCAGTGGAGGTGAACCCTCTAACTGGAAAAATATGTTTTGAAAAAGTATTCCGAGATACCATTGTGCTGAATTGTGACTCCATTTGTCGGTGTGGCAAGTTTTCGATCAGATACCGATATGGTGG
The DNA here is from genome assembly GCA_013298445.1 of Chitinophagales bacterium. Classification (GTDB taxonomy): domain Bacteria; phylum Bacteroidota; class Bacteroidia; order Chitinophagales; family Saprospiraceae; genus Haliscomenobacter. The sequence continues at coordinate 3,694 of JAAFHQ010000148.1, forward strand.
AGTTCTAGACGGGCTTATCAAATGTGGATCAGTATTAACCGTTCGCAATCAATTTGTGTTGTCTACTGGCTTTACTTGTGAAGGGGGGAACTGCCCAGACAGTGCTCGCGTAGATTGGGAACTTATTGGTCCTGCTGGCACACAAATGGGTCAAGTGATGGCTACTCCTGGTTTTGCTATCCCACCATTATCTCCAGCAAATTTAACCATCCCAGGCACCTACACCCTGAACATGTGGGGGTATTGCAACGGAGATACCTGTCCTTGTACGATCACCTTGATCGTGCCTGACCCCTGTTGTCACGATTCTACTACATTCTCTGATCTCGTCAATCAAGGATTTACGGTGGTCAACAATGGTTGTAGCATTACGGTCACTGCCCCACAATTTGATACCTGTTACTACTTTGGATCACCTCCAGTCCTGGATGGCCAAAATACGATCCAGCCAATCACCGATCCAAGCGGTTCATGGACTTATACCTTCACACAAAGCGGCGTTCACCAGATTTGTGTCACAGTATACGATGGATGCAACCGCAAACAAATGTGTACTACAGTGAACGTGAAATGCGACACTTGCAAGTGTGGCGGCTTCTCCGACCTCTCTTTCCGCCCTGCCAGAGGTGCACCGAATATAGCTGTAAAATGTGGCGACACCATCGGCGTCTCTTGCAATCCGGCATTCGACCCCGTCATTTCCGGAGTCTTCCAGTGTGTAGGAAAAGATTGCCCGGCTGTTGCTGTGCATTGGGACTTGTTCTCCATCACCTCAGGTTTACCCGTTGCATCAGGCGATGTGAGTGGTCCAAATTTCAGTATTGCCATCTTGGCAGCGTATTTCAGCACACCGGGCACGTATGCACTGACCTTAAGCGGCCAGTGTGGCGGTAAATCCTGCCCACCCTGCAAGTTGATCATCAAAGCAGCGGGTTGCCCCTGCTGCGCCGACTTTGATGTGTTCTGCCAAAGTATGATAAACCACGTAGAGATCAAGGTCGACAGCGTTAAGTGCAAAGCAACCTTGACTGTATGCAACATCCGCGCATGTGATTACATCCAAAGCATCTCTTGGGGGGATGGAAGCAACAGTGCCGGGCCATTCGGCCCCGGCGCCATGTCGATGCATACCTACACCGCAAGTGGCACCTACATCATTTCCTACCTGGCCATTGAAAAAGACCCGGTTACCGGGAAAATTTGTTTTGAAAAACGGTTCAGCGACACGATCACCATTGTGTGCAAAGCCTGTGCGTGCAAAGGGGCCGACGGTCTTGCCTTTGGCGGGCTGCAAGGTGCAACCACCATTGGAGCTACCTGTGGCAGCACCACCCCAGTTGAATTACCTTGCAGTGCGGCAGGTGCTTTCTTTTATTTCCACGGCGATGTTTATTGTGATGGGGATAGCTGCCTGGGTGATCAAATTGGCTGGAGCATTGGACAAGGAAATTTGAAGATCCTGAGTGGTACGATGCCGATCTCCTATATTATCCCTGGAGGTAATCAAGGTCATTTTGATCTGCTCAACCTTGATCCCGCAATGTTTGCACCCGGTGCAATTTATACCCTCACAATTGGTTGGAACTGCGGGGGGAAACCTTGCAGCTGTACAGTGCGTTTTGTGTTCAAAGGTTGTCCGGACTGCGCGTGTGGTAAGTTTACCGACATCTTCCTCCGGCCAAACTCGGGTCCTTCGATAGCCCTCTCCTGTGGTGAAAAAGGCCCATTGGTGCCCTGCCCAGTAGTGGGACAGCCATTCAATTTTACTGGTTCCTTCGCTTGTCAAGGTGACAATTGTCCCAAAACAACTCCGGTCAAATGGACTTTGCTCGACCCAAGTGGTGGTACGGTTGCAACGGGTTCGGTTACCGCTATGCCTAATTTCAGCATCAACCTTTCACCTGGACTGTTTAGCAAAAAAGGAGAATATTGCCTGAAGCTGGAGGGATATTGTGGGGCTAAATTGTGCGCTTGTTTGATCAAGTTCCGTTTGGAAGCCCCTTGCCCCAGCAGCGATTGTGTGTGTGGTACTTATTCCGGGATGTTTATTCGTTCTGGTCAAAGGCCATCCATCCCGGTTGTTTGTGGATGTAACCCCGTACCGGTAGGTTGCCCACCTAATGGCCAAAACCTCGTTTTGACTGGACAGTTTCAGTGTCAAGGTCAGGAATGCCCTAAAACGACGCTGATGGATTGGGTATTGATCGGCCCAAATGGTCCGCTGCCGATAGCTTCGGGAACTAGCGTCATCGCCAGTCCAAACTTTAGCATCAGCATCCTTCCTTCGCTATTGACACAAGCTGGAGTGTATACCTTAAAATTGATTGGGCATTGTGGAAAACTGGAATGTCCTTGTGTGATCAGTTTTATCATGGACCCGCCTTGCCCGAAAGACCCTTGTGAATGTGGCAATTTCACTGACCTGAGCTTCCGCCCCGCCAAAGGTGCGCCGAATATGGCCGTGAAATGCGGGGACACCATCGGCGTCTCTTGCAATCCGCAGTTTGACCCGATTATCAGTGGAAACTTCCAGTGTGTGGGTAAAAATTGCCCTACTGCGCCGATGCATTGGGAATTGCGGGTATTGCCCTCAAATACAGTGGTGGCAATGGGTGATGTCAATCTTAGCCCTGGCTTCAGCCTTGCCTTGCCGGCAGCTTATTTCAGTACGCCTGGAATGTATGAACTGGTATTTACAGGTGATTGTGGAAATACCCAATCTTGCACTCCCTGTACCTTCATAATTAACGCAACGGGTTGCCCCTGTTGCGAAGACTACGATCTGTTTTGCCAAAGTGTAGCGCAGGCGGTGACCCTTAGTGTAGACAGTTTAAACTGCAAAGCCACTTTAACTGTTGGCAACCTTCGCAAATGTGACGTGATTCAAAACATCAATTGGGGTGATGGCAACCAAAGCACCGGGCCCTTTACCGCTGGAGCAGTGGAAACGCATTTTTACGTAGGTAAAGGCCCCTTTATCGTCAGTTGGTTAGCCCTTGAGTACAATGCGGCAGGTAAGGTTTGTTTTGAAAAAGTATTCCGAGATACCATTGAACTCAAATGTGATTCAAGCTGTAACTGCAGCACTTACGAAATGTCTGTAAAAATTGGGAAGGCAAATCTACAGGTGCGTTGTGGAGATACAATCGATGTGCCTGGCAATTTCAGTTTCTACGGAGAATTTGGATGTATTGGCAATGCCTGCCCTGAATCGCCAGGCGTGGGAATGGCTTGGACCTTGAGTGGGCCTCCTGGATTCATTGAAGAAAGTGGTCTTGTCGTTGTGAAGTCGGATATTTTCATCCCGTCGTTAGGCCCGGCAAATTTAACGATTCCTGGATTGTACACACTAACCTTGGGCGCCTCTTGTGGTGAAAATTCCTGCCCCTGTACCATCTATTTCCAGGTGTCAGATTATTGTTGTAAGGATTCAGCCGTGTTCCTACAGAATGCCAAAAGTGTACAAACCAATGCTGAGCTGGGCGATTGTGTCATCAAGTTTCAAGCCACCGGGCTTACGGATTGTATGCAAATTCGCTATGACTGGGGGGATGGAACTTTTACAGGAGCAATAACGGGCAATAATGTACCGATTACCCATACTTATGCCGCCGCAGGGAAATACGTAGTTTGTTACACCATTGAGGAACTCAAAAATGGTTTGTTGTGCCAGCGCTATACCCACTGCGATACTGTCGAGGTACTGTGCAGGTGTGACTGTGGAACCTTCGAGCAGGTTAAATTGGTCAATAAAAAGTTGGGTACTACTCAAGCATTGACTTGCAATACCAAAATTCTGTATACACTGCCTTGCCCTCCAGTAGGGAAGCCCTATGTAATCACTGGAAAACTGGTATGTAATCCTACGGATTGCAAAGGTTCGAATCTTCATTGGGAATTGAAAGACAGCATAAACACGGTAGTTGCATCCGGCAACCAAGTGGGCCCCTGGTTTAGTATAACCTTAGATTACGCCCTTTTGTCAAAACTTAAGGGCAATTACCGCCTCGTTTTGACCGGGATGTGTGGCAGCAAAACTTGTTCCTGTAGCTATTTTTTCCAATTCACTAGCTGCCCTCGAACTTGTCCTTGTGATGCTGCATTCGATGCAAACGTTCAAGCTGGGTTCAATTGGTGGTGGGCTGGAAATGGCAATTGTGCTTACGCTTTTTCACCCAAAGGGATTCTGGATTGTGACCAAGTAAGCTGGACAATTTCTGGTATCAACAATCTCACGGGTACACCTGTGGTATACACTGGGACAACACTCAACAATCAAGTTTTTACCAAGGTATTCCCCAATGGTCTCCTTGGCAATTTCACGGTTACAATGCTTGTATCTCGGATTGGGCCTGATGGTAAACCTTGCGAACGCAAATTCACCCAAACCGTCAAGATCAATTGTATTATAGATGGCATCGCCCCTATTTGTAATGACAACATCATCATCAACCCGGGTTTTGACCAAAACTCTATGCCTGGAATTTTAGGTGGAGCTGGAAAAACCAGCGCTTGGGTGCGTCAGGCTGGTACGCCCACCTTGGTGGATCAAGCTGGCTCAGCCGACCGGTATTCAATTGTTTTGAATGGTAAATGTTTTGGTGTGGTTGATGTCATCTCCAATGCCATTGTACTTGGCCCTAAGCGGGTAGGCCGCTTGAATTTTGCTTACAAAGCTTCGGCTGAAGACCTTCGCCCTGGCACACATCTGGTTTTACGTTTGTCGAATAACCCTCTAACGGACCTAGCTTGTAAGGACGGCTGTGTCGAAATTGCGCGCATGCCCATCAACGCCACCGATGGAAAATGGGGCAATATCTCTACCACCTTCAGCCTCAACGGCCTTGAAGGTAGAAAAGTCCTGAGTTTACATCTAGAAAATGACCTGGCCTACGAGGATGCTGATGCCAATTCAAAAGTGTCCATCGACAACCTCTGTTTTGAACAATTGGAATCACTTATCACCGGTACTCGTGACTTGTTGAACAATCGACTCCCCATTCGTATCTTCCCCAACCCCAACCTCGGAAAGTTCACCGTGGAATTGCCCAAGCCTGCGACCACTGGCATGAGCCTCCGCGTTACTGATCTTGCTGGTCGCCTGGTGCTGGAACAATCGACTGAAACAGGTATTTTACAACAAACCATACAAGCTGAATACTTGTCGAATGGAATGTACTTCTTGCAGCTGGTTGAAAAGGGACGAGTTGTTGGTGTGGAGAAATTTGTAAAGCAATAATCATCTTTTGCTGATCTCGGTATAAATTTAGATGGGCGCTTTGAGAAACAGTTTCTTGAAGCGCCCACATTATTTTCTATATTTTCCCCTATTTTGCACCCCAAAATCACCACTACCACCATGACCTACGAAAACCTCCTCCTCACCCACGAAAACAACATCCTCCTCGTCACCTTCAACCGCGAGAAAGCCCTCAATGCGCTCAATACCCGCACCATGCAGGAATTGAACTACCTTTTTGCTGAGGATTTGCCCACGCGGAAAGACCTGAAAGGCATTGTCCTAACCGGAGCAGGTGACCGTGCTTTCGTTGCCGGGGCCGATATCAAGGAATTCCTGGATTTAGACAACAAAGGCCAAAACATGGCCCAATACGGTCAGGATACCTTCTTTTTGATCGAACGATTTCCTAAGCCAGTAATCGCTGCGGTGAATGGCTTCGCGTTAGGTGGCGGCTGTGAATTGGCGATGGCTTGCCACTTGCGGGTAGCCGGGGAGAAGGCCCGATTTGGCCAACCTGAAGTCAACCTGGGCATCATCCCTGGCTACGGTGGCACTCAACGCCTGACCCAATTGATCGGTAAGAGTAAAGCCCTCGAGTTTTGTATGACCGCTGATATGATCGATGCCCTGGAAGCCTATCGCCTGGGCCTGGTCAATTACGTGGTGCCCGCAGGAGAAGAAGTGAACATGGCCAAAAGCCTGATCGAAAAAATTGGCACCAAAGGGCCCATCGCCATTGCCAAAGTCATCGAATCCATCAATGCCTATTTTGAAGATGGGGTCGATGGATTTGCCTACGAAATCAAAGCCTTTGGCGAAACCACCAAAACAGCCGACTTCCGCGAAGGGGCGAGCGCGTTTGTGGAAAAGCGGGCGGCGAACTTTAAAGGAGAGTAAAACATGAGTCATCCCGAATTTTTGAAAAGTCAAAATCGGACATAAACCTAATCGCGGAGCGATTGAATTTAGAATAGCCCCGGACGACCGCAGGGTCGATCAGTTCTGATTTTGAAACGCTATGGATTGGGCTAACGCCCAATTATTTTTGATAACCGCGACGACGCGACGGCGCGACGAAACAGCGCAATAGCGGCGAGCGGTGAATAGTAATGCCAAAAGTTTTTTCGCAGCTTCGCTGCTTGATTTTTTGTAACCGCGACGACGCGACGGCGCGACGATTCATTTGGCTGCGCCAAATGAGCGACGCAAAACGA
>JAAFHQ010000149.1 GCA_013298445.1 Chitinophagales bacterium
AAGTTATTTAATAATTTTAGGATTAATTATTCACCTAAAATCATAAGCTATGTCATTCCTGGATACAATTTTTCCAATCGACGTGGAAATTCCCGCAGACCAGATTACTCGAACGCTTGATTCAAACGATAAAATTGTAGGGCTATGTTTTAGACCTTACCGAATCGGAGATGCTAATATATTAGAAACTCATAAGGTGATTTGGAGTGGGCGCGCATCAATTACACCAGCTTTATCAGTGGAATTGGACCGGCAAATTGTTTTAACCAGCCTTCGGTCAACGTATAATAGTCAAGACCATGCTAGATTTGTAAATGCTAATATCGTTCAGAATTCAAGCGATATTGTGCAATTGACTTCTCCTGCTGCTGCATTGATCCCTGAATTCAGATTTGTGTTTATTGATGTACACACATTGAGAACATTTTGTAATGAGACCATTTTCGATGGAGGTAAAATTTATGCGTCAAGAGCGGTTAGTAATTTTTTTGTTAATGATAATGAATGGGGAAACTATCGAACATTGAAATTCTCACCTCATCGCTTTCCAGTGCGTAACTATTATCACACCGAAACTGTTGATAGTACAGCTTATTATCTTGCTCCTTCATGCCCTCCAACATGGAAAACAGTTTTGTCTACTGTTGTCTTGCCAAAGTTTGCTTTTTTTAATAAACCTAAAATTATTCGCTTACCGATCTACTCCCACAAGTTAATAGAGGCTTTCAATAAGGCTGGTGTAGATATACTAGATAGAGGTGAGTCCTATTCTGAATCCGGAATAGGAGGTTTTCAAAAGGAAGACACCAAGATAATTGACAAGCTGAATGAAATGATTTCATTTTATAAAAACCTCTAAATTGATTGGCTTTTGATGTTCCAAATATGCTTTATACCAGATGTACTTTTGTCCTTCTCGTTTTAACCCTCTGGATGGAGCTCGATGGTCAGGAATTGCTGTCCTCAGCCCATTGGCTTACCCAAAATGAAGGTCTCTTAGAAAGCACCAATGCTTTTATTTACAAGGACCAAAGTGGATTTGTTTGGATCAGTTCGCTAGATGGATTGAATCGTTTTGATGGAAGAACCATGCAATCCTTTCGAACTGATCCTTCTAATCCCCAAAGCATTTATGGAAACAACATCCAAAGCCCGTTTTTTGAAAACAAAAAAGGAGACATCTGGTTTGTCACCGAAGATGCCATCAACTGCTACCGTAGAGGGAAAGGACATTTTGAACATTATTTTATTCGCCCACATGCAATTCCGAATAGCCGCGAGCAATACTACGCTTTTCATTTGGAACAAGATCGATACCTCTGGGTTCGATCGGATGAACACCTCTACCGCTTTGATACTTATTATCCTGGGGATACCACTAAAACCCAGGCTTTACACCCATTTTTGGGGATGCGCTGTGCCGTAACTTGTAAAAAGAATGGAACAGTACGGCGGGTTTATGGCTGTTTTTGGGATTTGCAACCAGGGCTTGAAGCAATTGATTACAACGAAAATAGAGAAATTGTTAGGAGACAGTTACTCTTTACGGGCTCCAATCAAGAAGCTTTAAACATTCGGCAAGCACTCCCCAAAAATGATTCCATGGTGTGGTTGGCGAGCAATCGTGGGTTAATTTCTTTGGTCGTTGGCACTGAATCCAAGCCCAAATATGACATTTATCCAATCCAGAAGAATGAGGTTAAAGGTATTCGAGAATTGTCTGAAAAATCGGATCATGAAATTTTGGTGCTTACCCATGCAAAGGGAGAAATTCGTTTGTTTGACGAAGTAACAAAAAAATACAGTTCAGCTATTGATGTACCTTTGAGTACAACGGGCATTCCAAATCAAATGATAAAATCCATATCCCTCAACAATAGAGAATTATGGGGCGCAGCGTATGGACAAGGTGTCTTTTTTTCTTCACTTCAACCAAAACTCATTGCTCATCCTTTTTATGACAATCAGATTGGCTACACTCAAGTCATCCAAATACATGCAACCAAAAACAAACAAATATGGGGTCTCACCACATTGGGGCAAACCTTCGTATTAAACGCAAATCAAAAATTGTTGACTCAGGTAAACCTTCCAGATGATTCTCGAATTTTTCAAGACAAGGAGGGGGAAATTTGGTGCTACTCAAGTGCGGGGTTTGGCAGTTTTAACCCGGATGATTTTCAGTTGAAACTTCATTTACCATCGGCGGGGAGCTTTATCATTTATGACATATGTGAACGAGATCGAGATCACCTGCTATTATCTACTAATCAAGGCTTAGTAGTAATTGATAAAAATCATCCAAGGGAATATAAAATCTTTAAAATTCCGGATATAAGGGTGCTTTATCGAGACCTGGATGGCAATACTTGGACTGGAACTGACACCCAACTCATCCTATTCAAACAATCGGGTAATCAAGCTCCGCGTATTATCAAAACATTTGAAACAGGCTTTGTTACGAGTATCTTATCTGTTCCTGGGGATTCTACTTTATGGGTCAGTACCCTAACAGGTTTGCGCAAATTCAACCGATACACCTTGCAAGAAGATCGGAGCAAAGTACTCCCGGCAGCATTAAACCATGCCATTCAATCCATGGTTTTTGATCGGCAAGGGGTACTTTGGTTGGCGGGCAATCGGGGGATATTCTCCTACAATCCAGTGACAGGAACACTGCGGCATTTCACCCAAAGAGATGGATTGCATTCCAGCGAATTCAGCCCAGGCAGTATGCAACTGGATCATTTGGGCAATATCTGGGCCGGAGGCAACAATGGAGTTGATGTCATCAATCCCAATGTTTTAAATAAAGAAAGCCCTGCACCCCAATTGTCAATTACAGGACTGAAAATTTATGATAAAGACTGGGTTGGAACAGCTTCAATTGAAACGGTTCAAAAAATTGATTTGCCCTACAATCAGAATACCCTTAAATTTGAATTGGCCGCTTTAGAATATACTGACCCCAGCCGCAACGAATTCAAAGTTTTTTTGCAGGGATATGATCAACGCTGGTCTAACCTGGGTACCCAAAATTTTATTACCTATGCCAATTTGCCAGCAGGGCATTACCATTTCCTATTTACCGCCTGCAATGCTCAGGGTGTTTGGCAAAAACAGCCGAAAAAACTTAGCATCGTAATCCACCCACCTTATTGGCGAACCTGGTGGTTTTGTACGCTAATTGGCTTAACCGTTTTAGCCATCATGCGAAGCTTTTTTCAATACCGCGAGCAGCAACGTAAAAAACAAGACCGGATACGCCAGCAAATCGCCCGTGACCTGCACGACGATGTGGGCAGCACCCTTGGCAGCATTAGCATCTTGAGTGAATCCTTTTTGCACAATGTAGAAGCGGACCTCGACAAAATCCGCTTCAGCAACATCGGAGAAAAAGCGCGAATCGCTCTGGAGAACATCTCCGACATCGTTTGGTCGGTCAACCCAGAGAATGATTCAGTGGAAAAGTTACTGGCCCGCATGAGCAGTTATGCTGCTGAAATGCTTGAAAATGGAGGCACTGAATTGCTTTTTCAAGTAGGCAAAGACATAGAATCCATGTCTTTGCCCATTGAGAAACGTAAAGATTTTTACCTCATTTTTAAAGAAGCGGTCCACAATTGCGCCAAATACGCCCAGGCCAAACACATTGAGGTTCGCTTGGAAGTAAAAAACAATACATTGCACCTGGGCATTAAAGACGATGGAATTGGTTTCGATCCAGGAAAAGTTGAAAACCCTGGCATGGGTGGTAACGGCTTGAAAAACATGCAGCGCAGGGCCGCAGCAATCGGAGGTACTTTTTCGATCCATTCCAGCCCGGGAGAAGGGGTGACCCTGCACCTTGCAGTACCGCTTGTCCCCTGATTGCGGTATTGTACATCCCTAGATGAAATGCGACTTTTGTTTTTTTTCATAGAAGAACCATCGCGATGAAAGTAATCATATACGAAGACAACAATGACCTCAGAGGTGCCCTGGCCGCTCTAATCGGTGGCACGGATGGGTATGAACTCACAGGAGCCTTTGACAATTGTGTAAATGTGGTCAATCAAGTGGGGATTTTAAAACCCGATGTTGTGGTTATGGACATCGACATGCCCGGAATGTCGGGTATCGAAGGGGTAGTCCACTTGAAAAAAGCGCACCCACAAGTTGAAGCCATGATGTTGACCGTTTTTGACGACGATGAACGGGTCTTTCAGGCGATATGCGCTGGCGCAAGTGGCTATTTGCTCAAAAAAACACCTCCCGCTCGCATCCTGGAAGCCCTGCGTGAAGTAACCGAGGGGGGAGCACCCATGTCGCCCGTCATTGCCCGCAAAGTACTACAACTCTATCCTGGCAAACCCACTGAAAAAGATGCCGATTTGGACAAACTCACCCTCCGGGAAATGGAAGTTTTAAAAACCCTGGCGCGAGGCTTTAGCCACAAAATGGTCGCCACTGAGTTGAAAATCAGCACTGAAACGGTACGGACCTATGTGAAAAGGATTTATGAAAAACTGCACGTACATTCAGTAACGGAGGCGATTGCGAAGGCGTTTTTGAAGTAACATAGTCATTAACTGAATATTTTGATGGTAAGATTGAACATCCCGATGAAGTCGAGGGTGTATTGAACTCTATTTTTCTCGCAACTCCCTCTTGCTCCCGCAAATTTTGTTAAAAACAGCAACGTGCCTGAGGCTTTTCAAGATTAGGCTTGTATTTTTTATATGCGAATTGATCCTATCTGTCCCCTATTTTGGGAATTGTGCCCTCTTTTTTTGCAATGCATCTTTGTACTGTGCTTTTGAAAAAAGCTAAACCATCAAATCATTAAGATCCTAATAAAATTCAACAGATATGAAAAATTCTATTTTTTTGCTATTTGGTTTTTTGTTGTTTACACTAACCTGTGCCGCACAAACGGTCTTCCGTCATGTAACTACCTCAACAAACACTCAAGGACACATTACTACACTGGATCACCCACAGTTGAATGGGAACCTGAATGCCATCATCTTTATTATGCCCAATTGGAATACAGGTGGTGGTACCAATGCAGCAGGTGTAACCTACAACGAAAATGCTGGGGTTTGGTACAATGGATCTCGATGGACTATTTTTAATGAAAAGATCACTGCCCCAATGCCTATTGGGTTAACTTTTAATGTTTTGATTGCACCCGCAGGTAACCCCAATTATTTTACTGTTGCTAAAACAAATGCGAATAGTTTGACTTTTTCTAACCTTACCATTGACCACCCTGCTACCAATAACAAACCCAATGCACTTTTATTAGTCACTCAAAATTGGTCAGGTGTGTACAATGATGATGCCCCTATTACGAGTTACGCTAATGGCAAGTGGAACATCAGCAATACTCGATACATGGAATATTGGCATGATAATTCCAAAACACAGTTTCTGATGAAATTGGGTTCAAGATTTAATGTAATGGTTATTGAAAACGGAGTGGTTCCAGGTTTTTCTAATGCTTCAGCTTTTAAACATATAGCAGGATCCTCCAATATCGTTCAACCAGAAAATCATATTACCTTCCTAGACCACGCTTCGGTTAACGGCAATCAAAATGCTACAATTTTTGCAACTCCTTATTGGGGACATGGTGATGCAGATAGAAAAGATGCCAGCCAAGCAGGAGGCCCGGATAATGGAAGCTCGATCTACGCTTGGTATGATCACCCCAATGACCAGTGGCACCGCAAAGATAATTTTTGGTCTATTTCTCAGGGGAATGCGAAGCCCGTGCCGAATGGGGCTAAGTTTACTATAGTTGCAGTTCCTCTAGTTGCAACACCTCTTACACCATCTACCATTCTTTTGAACAACATCAATGAACAGTTGTGCCCTAAAGACCTTTTGGGGGGAGATCGAGAATTTGACGGACATGGCCCCAAAATTATCTCCAAAGTCACTCTGCGGATTGGAGACAATGGGAAGGCATTGTATGCTGATATTTCCCTTTGGGCACAAGAAACCCAGCAGGATTGGTCGACTACCGAACGCCAATGGTCTAGAAAAGTATATACTGCACCGCTCGGTAAGTCCATTGCATCCATCAATTCTGATACCTATTCTCGAACTCAATTCATTAGCCCCCCTGGTGGCTTTCAGTTTTTGGCTCCAGGAGCAGATGTAGCCAAAGTGGTTAAAGCATTTATGCAAGACGAAAAGGGTTTGATTCATACGGCAATTTTCACTAGCCTGGGTATACCAATAAACGATTTTGCTGCCTATGCTCGACTGATAACAGGCTATACCGATGGAGGCAATACAGTGGTTAAAATGCCGGCAATAGAGGGAACTTTAGTGCGGTTTTTCCATATCGTAGGCGATACGGGCGGTGCTGACATCAGTGATGATGACAATTGCAATGACGATACCAGATTGATTAGGTTGGAATTCAACCCCGTTCAAGTGACCTTCCGCTAACATTAATTTTGGAACCTAAACCATCCAATAATTAAAACCTTTTAAACCCTCAATCATGAAACCCTTACTATTCTTATTCCTATTGTGCGGCCATTTTGCAGTATACGCCCAAGTATTGCGCCCTAGCGTATTGGCTACAGCCGGAAGCAGTCAGGTGGCTACCACTGGTAATGCCATCCTCAGTTTCACAGTAGGAGAAACGGCCATTGCCACCCTGAATCAATCTGGAATTTCTTATGGCCAGGGCTTTCACAATGGTGTCCTCATCATTGTGGGTACCGAAGACCTTGACCTGGAAGCCTGGAAACTGCGTATTTTCCCCAACCCGACCAGCGAAAGTCTCTACATCGATTTTTCCCAACCGGGAGAAGGGGCTCAACTTCATGCTTCGGTATGGAACCTTTTAGGCCAATGCTTGAGTAAGCCAATAAAACTCGAACCAACAGGCGCACGAACCCTGGATGTGGCACATTTTCCTCCAGGGGTTTACGTCTTGCGACTTGTGGATTCCTCGGGTCGAACCGGAAGCATTCGTTTTGTCAAAGTATAAGTCACTCTCAGAGTCTGTTCATTCACCTTTAGCATCATCATTTTAATTCAACACTCATGAAAGCGAAATATTTCATGTTGGGGCTATGCCTTGCCCTGACTCCACTGTTTTTGTCGGCCCAAACCACTGCTGGACTCAACTACCAAGCGGTGCTGCGTACCAGTGCTTATGCAGCCATCGGCAACCAAAGTGGCACCGCAGTTGTCAGTATCCTCAATGGAAGCACGGAGTTGTACCGCGAAATCCACATCATCAATACCGATCAACTCGGTTTGTTCAACCTCGTCATTGGCAAAGGCAATGCACTGAGTGGCAATTTTTCCACCCTGGATTGGGGGAGTAGCGGGCGCTCAGTGAAAGTGGTCGTTTCTGTTGGTGGCAATACGTATGATTTTGCCCCTACCGAGCTACAGGCAGTTCCTTATGCCAAAGTAGCAGAGCGCAGCTTGCAGCCGGGGCCAGCTGGTGCCAAAGGGGATAAAGGCGACAAAGGAGAAAAGGGCGACAAAGGGGATACAGGTGCAGCTGGTGCGCAAGGCCCAACTGGTTCAACGGGTGCCGCTGGTGCGCCTGGGGCCAAAGGAGATAAGGGGGATAAAGGGGATACAGGTGCGGTTGGTGCTCAAGGCCCTACTGGTTCAACAGGTGCCGCTGGTGCGCCTGGTGCGCCTGGTGCCAAAGGAGAAAAGGGCGACAAAGGCGATACTGGTGCTACTGGCGCCCAAGGCTCAACGGGTGCTACTGGTGCTCAGGGTGCCAAAGGCGATAAGGGCGACAAAGGTGATGCTGGTGCCCAAGGCCCAACCGGCTCAACGGGTGCTACTGGCGCTCAGGGTGCCAAAGGAGATAAGGGCGACAAAGGTGATGCAGGTGCGCAAGGTCCCACTGGTTCAACAGGTGCCGCTGGTGCTCCTGGTGCCAAGGGAGATAAGGGCGATAAAGGAGATTCGGGTGCCCAAGGCCCAACTGGTTCAACGGGTGCCGCTGGTGCTCCTGGCGCTCAGGGGGTAAAAGGCGACAAAGGAGATAAAGGCGACACTGGCGCAACTGGCCCAGCGGGCACTTATACACCTGGAGCTGGCATTTCTATTGCTGGAAATATCATCTCAAACACTGGCGACGCGGATGCATCACCGAGCAATGAGCTCCAAACGCTTTCCCTTTCCGGCAATACCTTGAGCCTGTCCAACAATGGCGGTTCAGTATTACTACCAGCAGGCTCAAATGTTAATCCGGGTGAAGGACTTTCCTTTTCAGGTAATACGTTGAATTCTACCTGGTCAGTAGTCAACGGAGGGCCATCCACCTCTTTTATCAAAAATAATAACGCTGGTAGAAAAATAAGCATCGGCACCGATGCTCACCAGACCGATGCGAGGCTGCACGTTAGCGGGGGAGAAGGCCTGCTTACTGCTGGGTATTTCGAATCAATCACCACAGCTGATAATATTAGTGTACTTAGTTCAATTGTGTCGGGTACCGGAGGCAATAGTGGCAACAACAGCCCCAAAGCAATGCTGGCACGGAGTGTACCTTCCAATGTATTTATGTCGGCAGGACAAGGCGTTGGGGTAGGACTAAAGGCAGAGGGGGGCTACAAGGGAATATGGGCTGAACAACTTGTTAACCCTGCCTCTCAAACTACTTTGCTGCTTAATATTTATGACAAAGCTTATGGTACCACCGACTTGAACATGGCTGGTTATTTTAAATCACAGTCCAGCATCGGTCTTTTCGCATCCAGCAACAGTAGGCCATTGGGCGAACTGGCTCAGATATAAATTTGGGCGCTGGCTTGGTCGGTCTAAACACTGTATCCAATCGCAGTCATAGTGTGGGCGTTTTAGGTGTGTCGGAAGGTACCAATACTACTGCCAATATTGGACTTATGGGCATCAGTAGCCCTGATCAACCGGGTGATGGTGAAAAAATCGGCGTATATGGTTACGGCGGAATAGGCGCCCAGTTCATCGGAGGAATTGGCATGATTGCGGAAAGTAATCAAGGTGGCAATGCCGGATTTTTCACTAGTGAAACGCCCGCTAATGCACAATTCTCTATACCAACACTGGTGGCTGACAACGCTGGACCAGGAAAGGCGGCTCTTTTTTCATCAGGAAATTCTAGCACTTCGCCAATTGTGGAAATCCTGGATAACAGCACTAATGGCTTTTCACGTAGCCTGAATCTAAATACCAATTCCAACAATGGCATTACTGGAATAACCTTTTCGAACAACAATACCCCGGCTCAATGGGCCATTACCAGCTCACAAAGTGCTCGTTTTGGCGAAAGTTACATGAGTTTTAATTTGTTTAGGGATGGGATTGCTGAATCTTCTAATCAGTTCATGTATTTTGATGGAAATACGGGGAATATCAGCATGGGCCCTAATGTGCCAAGCCCAAATTTATCCCGTTTGTTTGTAGATGGAGAAATCCGGGCAAAACCTGCCATACGAACTGTGAACAATTCGCTTGCGCAAGTTACCTACATGGGTAGCAATATAGAAAATACAGGCGGTTACATTGCCACCATTAATAGCGCAAATGACCAAGTAAATGCAGCGATGACCAATGTTTTTGGGCAGCCAACCAAGGGGTTTGTTCATGTAAACAG
The DNA here is from genome assembly GCA_013298445.1 of Chitinophagales bacterium. Lineage (GTDB taxonomy): Bacteria > Bacteroidota > Bacteroidia > Chitinophagales > Saprospiraceae > Haliscomenobacter. The sequence continues at coordinate 9,614 of JAAFHQ010000149.1, forward strand.
TGGAGCTACATTAAAGGCTTACCTATGGGTAGACAATTCCAATCGCGGTTCGATAGTGGCGGAAGTCAAAAACTTCCGCATGGACGATCCAGACAATTCCAATCGAGAAATCTGGTACGCCTGCATTGAAGGCCCCGAAGCAGCCGCTTACGCACGGGGTACTGGAACCTTGAAAAAGGGTACCGCAGAAATCAAATTTGATCGACACTTTGAAGTATTGGCTACCCCTAATACCATGACGGTGGTATTGACTGCACTCTCCGCCAAATCCGAAGGGCTGGCCGTAGTGAAAAAAACGGCTCAAGGCTTTGTGGTGCAAGAACTCCGCAAGGGCAAAGGCAACTACGCCTTCGATTGGGAGGTCAAGTGTGTGCGCAAAGGTTATGAAGATTACCGGGTTTATCGCGACAAGTCCGAAAGCCGACCTGCCGAAATCGCTAAACCTGAGCGGAAAAATTGACCACATTATTATCACCCTTTAATTACACAATCATGAAAACGAAATATTTCATAT
>JAAFHQ010000014.1 GCA_013298445.1 Chitinophagales bacterium
CCAGGGACTTTGGCCAATAGCAATTTCTGGGACGTTAGCCGGCAATGGGAGAACACTCAAATGACTTATGGTGGCACGGAGCACCCCTTCACACAGATACAAATTACGGATAAGGGGCTTGAAATTATGGCGGATTATGTAGGTAAAGTACGTGAAGCGGTTGGTTATGAAGTCCCGCTTGCTTCCGATCACTATGGCCATTTTGACAAAAACAATGCCATTCGCCTGGGTCGTGCCGTAGAAAAATACCGACTGGCCTGGCTAGAAGACCTGATTCCATGGAAATACACTGAGGATTGGAAAGAGATTTCACATGCCATCGAAACACCAACCTTGACAGGCGAAGACATTTACCTGAAGGAGGAGTTCATCAAGTTGGTTGATAACCGTGCAGTAGATTTGATACACCCCGATTTGGCTAGTTCCGGGGGGTTGTTGGAAACCAAAAGAATTGGGGATTATGCCGAAGAACGTGGCGTTGCCATGGCCATGCATTTTGCAGGCACTCCCATTTCCTTCATGGCCAACGTGCATTGTGCTGCGGCTACTCAAAACTTTGTAGCGCTCGAACACCACTCGGTAGACCTGGATTACTGGGATAATCTGGTCAAAAAAACCGACGTACCCATGATCGAAAAAGGCTTTGCCAATGTGCCCGAGCGTCCGGGGCTTGGGGTTGATCTCAACGACGAGGAGGTAAAAAAACACCTCGACCCCGAAGACCAAAGTTATTTCAAACCAACCCCTGAATGGGATCAAATTCGTTCCTGGGATCGACTTTGGAGCTAATCCTACGCTGTTCACATACAGTTTTCAATTATTCTCTGCATATTTAACCAAATTTCGTATTCATAGAGACGCGATTGATCGCGTCTCTACTTTTGATCGCAACAATTACATCTACATCGTTATGGGATCCTTTTCACGGTATTTGCTTTATGCGGGCCTGGGCGTTTTAGCGCTGGCACTATTGGCTTTTTTGATTGGCCAATCCAGTTTTACTGGGCCACTTTTGGTCATTGGTTTTTTAGTCGCGGCCTTAGGGATGCGTGATATTCCAGCCTTGAAGGGTTACGCCTACACTACGGTTATTTTTGCGGTAGTGAGTGCCGGGATGTTTTATCCACAGTATTTCACAATGGTTGGCGATTACAAATTGTCCAAGTTGATCATGCCACTGTTGCAAGTCATTATGTTTGGCATGGGTACGACCATGACTTTTGACGATTTTGTGGGCATCATCAAAACACCGAAGGCTGTGATCATTGGGCTTTGTTGTCAATTTGCCATCATGCCTACCCTGGGCTTTGCCATCGCCAACCTGTTTGGTTTCCCACCAGAGATTGCCGCAGGGGTTATCCTGATTGGTTCTTCGCCGAGTGGTTTGGCTTCCAATGTAATGGCCCTCATCGCCAAAGCCAATGTGGCTCTTTCAATTACAATTACCACTTTCGCCACCTTGCTTGCCCCCATAATGACCCCTTTGTTGATGAAATACCTGGCGGGGCAGTTCATCGAAATCAATTTTTGGAAGATGGTGTGGGACATTACCCAAATCATCATCATACCGCTCGGCGTTGGATTTATCATCAACCAATTCTTTAAAAAATTCGCCGAATGGCTCAAAGATTACCTCCCGTTCATTTCGATGGCAGGCATTGCCTTCATTCTATTGATCATCATCGCAGCAGGGCAACAATCACTGCTTAATGTAGGAGGATTGCTGATTGTGGCGGTATTGCTGCACAATATTGGTGGTTTTATTTTGGGTTACTCGGCAGCCAAGCTCTTCCGTATGCCCGAACAAGATTGCCGTACGGTAGCCATTGAAGTAGGCTTACAAAATGGAGGGCTGGCCTCTGGTTTGGCCAATCAAATGGGAAAACTGGCCACGGTGGGTCTGGCCGCTGCGTTGTTTGGGCCGATTATGAACATTACGGGGTCGATTTTGGCGAGCTGGTGGGGAAGGAAGCCCGTGGAGGAAAGTTGATTTGTATGCGCCTTTGGCGCACCATTCCTTAGGTGAATCCTTAAGTGCCTTAGGTTTCTTAGGTGGTGAAGAAAAAAGCCTGTGAAGCAGGCCGCGTATTTTTCACCACCTAAGAAACCTAAGGCACTTAAGGATTCACCTAAGATTAGGTATCAAAGATGCCCGCTATTCAAACCAATTCTTGTTTTTTCAATCATCTCAACTTCCCTTTCCTTTTGTATTTTACAGGCTCAACAACCTGTGATTAGTATGAAAAATCGTTTACTCCTCACTGCCCTGCTGCTCTTGGGCGGTATTGGCGTTTTTGCCCAACAAAAAAACCTGAAAGCCCTCGTGGGCGGCACCCTCATTGATGGCTATGGAAGCCATCCACTCCGTAACAGCGTCATCATCATTGAAGGGGAAAAAATTATTAAAATTGGCCAGGTCGGTCAGATTGATATTCCGGCGGGTGCCGAAATCATTTCTACCGAAGGCATGAGTCTGCTCCCGGGCCTCTGGGACATGCACGTACACCTCATGATCAACGGCCACAGCAACTACACCCATTGGGACAAAAAGTATCCCAAGCTGTTTGGCAGTGTGATCATGCCCTCTTCGGCCAAACAATTGCTCATGGCGGGGGTGACATCCGCCCGCGACCTGGGCGCACCACTAGAAGAATCCATCGCTGTACGCGACGCCATCAATGCAGGCAAACTGGATGGGCCCACCCTTTATGTGTCCGGCCCTTTTATCCAAAAAGAACCATATCCCGGCACCGAGTTGTTCCGCTGGGGGGTAAATGGTGCCGAAGACGCCCGCAACAAAGTACGCAAACTGGCCAAAGCTGGAGTGGATTGCATCAAACTCATCGACCACGATCAAATGACCATGGAAGAGCTCAAAGCGGTGGTGGATGAAGCGCACAAAAACAAGTTAAAAGTAGTAGGCCATGCCCACAGGCCGGAAGAAATACGCCGTGGATTGTCAGTTGGTGTGGATTGTTTTGAACACACTGGGCTCTCCTCTGCCCCTGAATACCCCAACGACATCCTGAATCAAATCAAGGAGCGCACTGCCCAAATGAACCTCGGGCCGCTCTTCTGGACGCCCACTATCGAGGGTTTGTACAATTACACTTACAACCGCGATAACCGCGAAAAATTGGACGATCCCTCCTGGCACCTGGGTTTACCGGATTCAATCATTGCTGACATCAAAGAATCAATTGAACACCCCGACCGTATGGCCTATTTCCAGTTGACGCCCATGCGGCAACCCACCCTGGCCAAAAAATTCCAACAATTGAAAGAGACCGGCGCGGTTCTGCTGATCGGTACCGACAGTGGGATTCCGATGAAATTCCATAGCCAATCTACCTGGAACGAATTGGACGTGTGGGTGAATCACCTGGGCGTGGATCCCATGTACGCCATTCGGGCGGCTACGTATTGGCCCGCGCTGTTTCACGGAGTAGCGGATCAGGTGGGAACAGTTACGGAAGGCAAATTTGCCGACATCATCGGCGTGCGGGGCGATGTGCTGCGTTACATCAACTTATTGCAGGATGTGGATATGGTGATTAAGCATGGGAAAAGATACAAGTGAGGTTGAGGAGTTGAGAAGTTTAGGAGTTTAGGAGTTTAGGCTACCGCGAGTGACTTAGACATTGACATCGTCAAAATCGCTCGCGGTAGCCTAAACTCCTCAACCACTCAACTTCTCAACCAAATTAATAATCATCATCATCGTCATCATCCATGCCCCCCGAAAATCCAGCCATGGCCGCAGCGCCGGGGATCGCTTTGTAGTACAACTTGCTGCAATTTTCTGCGCGGAACAAGTGTTGGGCTACGCGGTGTATGTCAGCAGCGGTGATTTTTTCGTACAATCCCGGCTCTTTATTGATTAGATCTGCATCGCCCAGCAATTCAAAAAAAGCCAGGTTCATGGCTTTGCCCAGGGCACTCAGTTCCGAAAAAATCAGGGCACTTTCAGCGCGGTTTTTACATTTTTGCAACTCATCTTCGGCAATTGGCTGATCGATGAGCAATTGTAATTCTTCCCAAATGGCCGCTTCGGCATCTTCCAAACTTACCCCTTCGGAAGGTCGGCCCTCAATAAGGAACAAGCCCGGATCAACAGTGCCAGTGATGTAGGCGTCAATTTGGGAAAACAACCGTTTTTCCTTCAACAAACGCCGGTACAAACGAGAAGAAGGCCCATTGCTCAGCACATCCGACAACAGATCGGTGATGTAAAAATCAGGGTGCAAACGCTCGGGGCAATGGAAAGCCAGGTAAAGTGCGTCGAGGGGAACGTTGGTTTCCTGTATTTTTTCCTGCAGTTTGCGTTGGGGCGCTTCGTGGTCAATTTTCCGTTCGGGGATGTCTCCAGCGGGAATGTCTCCAAACCATTTTTGCGCCAGTTTTTTGACCTGGTTCAATTTTACGTTGCCACAAACGGCCAGGATGGCGTTGTTGGGGCGGTAGTGCTTGAAGTAAAAATCCTGCACGTCCTCCATGGTGGCACTTTCCACATGCTCCGGCACCTGCCCGATCACGGGCCAGCGGTAGGGATGGGTTTGGTAGGCCATTTCGGAGAGGTGGTGCCACATGTCGCCGTAGGGCTGGTTGAGGCAAGTCTCCTTAAATTCCTCGACAACTACCTTGCGCTGCACTTCGAGTACTTGAGGATCGAAGTTGAGGCTCAACATCCGGTCTGATTCCAGCCAAAAAGCTACCTCCAGGTTTTGGGCTGGCAGTACTTCGTAAAAGTTGGTGAAATCGTTGTTGGTAAAGGCATTGTTGTCGCCTCCCGCCATTTGCAGGGGGTCGTCAAAATCGGGAATGTTGGCGGAGCCTCCAAACATGAGGTGCTCAAAGAGGTGGGCAAAACCCGTTTTATTGGCTTGTTCGTCGCGGGAACCTACGTCGTACAACACATTCACTGCCGCCATGGGTGTGCTGGGATCCTCATGTACCAATACCCGCAAGCCATTGTCCAGCACAAATCGATGGAATACTATCACTTGAAAATTGTTGAGAAGGTTGAGAAAGTTGAGAAGGTTGAGGCTACCGCGAGCGACTTTGACGCGTCCTTGTCTAAGCCGCTCGCGGTAGCCTCAACCTTCTCAACATTCTCAACCTCCCTAAACCTTAAATTAGAACCAATCCTTAAACCGCTCCTTCAAAGAATTGATGGCAGTAGCGGCTTTTGCTTTGAGTTCCTGAAATTCTTCACTGGTTTCTTCGCCCAGCTTTTCAAACTCTTCGCCAAAATCGATGCTTTTCAGGTAAGTCAGTTGTTCCTGAATTTCTTCTTTCGCTTCAGCAACACCCTCCTTGGCCAGTTCGGTCAGGTGGGCGATTTTTTCTTGCACTTTGACTTTAGTTTCGGCCAATTGCTCTTTCAATTGTTCCTTGTCCATTTTGATTGATTTGAGGTTAAAAAATAACCAATTGGAAATATTTCAGGTGATTTTTGGAAATCTCCGCTAAGTTACCCTTTTTCAAAGTTTTGATTAAAACAGATTTCAGAATTAAAAAGTTGGCTGATTTTTCTCAGCAAAAAATCCGGCGCAGTTTTTTTAAATTTTGCAATAAAGGCTTACTTTCCGAAGCTTTTTCAACATTAGGAACGGAAATAAAATAAAGTAAACACTTGACTGGCTCTTTTTTGATTTTGCTGCGTTGCTCGTCAGTTGCGTAGTACACTATGCGCCTTCCTCGCGCCTTGCCAAATCAAAAAATAGCTCAGTCAACTCGTTTACTTTATTTCATTTCCGTTCCTTAAAACACCAGATTCATGCAAAATCGCAAATTTTTATTGACGGAACAGGAAATTCCCGATAAGTGGTACAACATTGTGGCCGACATGCCCAATAAGCCGCTGCCGCCTCTACACCCAGGCACCAAAGAACCGATTGGACCGGAAGCCCTTGCTCCACTTTTCCCCATGGAACTCATCAAGCAAGAGGTGACTACGGATAAATGGGTGCAGATCCCTGATGCCGTTCGCGACATTTACACCATCTGGCGCCCTACCCCACTCTACCGCGCCTATGCACTGGAAAAAGCGCTGGATACTCCGGCCAAAATCTACTATAAATACGAAGGGGTGAGCCCGGCTGGCTCCCACAAACCCAATACGGCAGTACCGCAGGCTTATTACAACAAAATGGAAGGGGTAAAACGCATCACCACCGAAACGGGTGCCGGGCAGTGGGGCAGCGCCTTATCTTTTGCCTGCCAGCACTTCGGCATTGAGTGTGAAGTGTACATGGTGAAGGTGAGCTACGACGGCAAACCCTACCGCAAACTAATGATGAATACCTGGGGTGCCAAGGTATACTCTTCCCCCACCGATCATACCGCCGCCGGGCGGCAAATTTTGGCGCAGGATCCCAACTCGCCAGGCAGCTTGGGCATCGCCATTTCCGAAGCGGTGGAACGCGCAGCCATGGATGAAAACACCAAATATGCCCTGGGAAGCGTGCTCAACCACGTGTTGATGCACCAAACCGTGATAGGCCTGGAAGCAATCGAACAAATGAAAAAAGCGGGCGACATGCCGGATGTGGTGGTGGCACCGTTTGGGGGCGGCTCCAATTTTGCGGGCATCGCCTTCCCTTTCCTGCGCCTTAACTTTGATGAAGGGCGTAACATCCGCTTTGTAGCCAGCGAGCCCGCTTCTTGCCCAAAACTGACTCGTGGGGTGTTCCGCTACGACTTCGGCGATACGGTCGGGATGACACCACTGCTGCCCATGTACACCCTCGGGCACAACTTCGTGCCTGCGCCCATCCACGCGGGGGGCTTGCGCTACCACGGTGCCGGGGTGATTGTGAGCCAGTTGCTCAAGGATAAACTGATCGAGGCGCGGGCGCATGACCAGTTGGAATGTTTCGAAGCTGGAGTATTGTTTGCCAAAACGGAAGGCATCATCCCTGCTCCAGAAGCAAGTCATGCACTGGCAACGGTTTTCGCCGAGGCACAAGCAGCGAAGGAAGAGGGCAAGTCGCGTACGATTTTGTTCAACCTATGTGGTCACGGGCACTTTGATCTGCAAGCCTATGATGATTATTTCAACAATCGACTGGTGAAACACGAGGTGACGAACGCGGAGATCGCGGATTCGTTGGCACAGTTGGATACGCCGGTGATTGGGTAACACCAGCTTATAACTCGCCAGCTTGGGCCTTTTGGGGCTGAGTTGGCGAGTTATAGCTGTTTCAAGTTTCAGATGGCACTCATCTATTTCCTTTTGTCCTTATCTGAAGAATCCTTTAAAAAAATTCGATCGTATTGGCGCTGTCCAAATGAGTGGTTTTTCAGCTTAGGGCTTAACTGAGCGAATACTTCTTTTTGTTCCGTTATACCAATCGAAACTCTTAAATCTTCAAAAGTAAAAAGGCTTGTATAACTGTCATTGTGTTTTAAAATGAATGCTTTACGCAAGGCCCCTAAGTAAAACCGGTGGTCTAAATGCATTTTGCTGTAACGCTTGTAGGCGGCTGTATCATTTTTGGCCTGAGCCATCCCAATACTGTCAGCGGATAAGACAACATTTATTAATACAGGCCTCAATAGTTCATTCAATTCCGCTGTCAGTTCAATCTCTTCTGAACCAGAGATTTTTGATTTCCGCATAGAGTCAATTTTTCCTTCTAATTGATACCGAATACCGTTCTCGAGAATAAACGAAGCCCATCCTTTTTGGCCTTTCACACTGATAAAACATTTTTGAGGCTCTTGAATTTTTCCGGTAAATGCAAAATGTCCCTGTCGAAGTTTACTGGAATCCCTTAATCCTCCCTTAATTTCGAGATAGACCATGGTCTCATCATTCCCTCCAGCCAATAGGCCGTCAATTGTATAGTTCCCTTGTGCAATTGAATTTGTAATAGTAAAAACAAAGAACAAGGTGGTAAAATAGAGGCTAAACGAGCGATTTTTCATAAGAGTTTGTTTTGGAGGATAGCGAATCACTGGCCTCGGTTGATAAAATTTTTTCGATTATCAGTTTCTCTTTTTGAAAGTAGCCACAAGAGTCCAGTTATACATCAAACACAACCAATGCCTGGTTTGCGCTTGCACCAACTGGCCCAGAGTTCAATAAAAAGATGTTTGCCAATCAGGTTTTGGTGGGTGGTGGGTGTTTTATTATTTGATTGAAAGGAAAAATTTATTAAAAAAATGTTTAGGGTCAAGGTTTTCTAAATTTCACCCTAGTTAATTCAACGGAATCCCCAATTTCATCCCCTATCCTGCGTTATAAACAACATGCAGACCTTGTTGCCATGAAAATTGCGCCCTTCCTATTTCTGAGCTTACATCTAATTTCGTCAGTCACTTTTATGCCAAGGGTGATCGTTTCTACCACGCCGGAACTTGGCTCCCTCACGAAGGAGGAAATCACCAATACCCTCCTAAAAATCAGTACTGAATACCGTCTGATTACCACCGTAGTTTTAAACCTCTTAATTGCTCAAAAATGAATATTTGCCGTCTTTATTGGATTATGCTTTTTTATCAACTTCCTTTTTTGAGCTGCGCTCAGAATCATATCTCCATATCTGTGATGAATGGGCCTGCAACAATTAAATATTTCCCTCCTGCAAAAACATTCGCCAATATCTTGTATTCCTACCAAATACCCGGTAGTAATGGCCAGTATGTTATAGATCTCAAAAATGTTGCTAACAAGGAGTTAGGCATTATAATTAATAACCAGGATATTTCTGTTTACGTGGGAGTAAACGATACGATTTCGATTATTTACGATGAGGCAAAAAAAAGTTACTCTTTTTCCGGAGATAACGCTATGCTTAATGAAATCTATAATTTGGAGAACTCCAATCGGTTCCAATATCAACATAGGGTAGAGGAATTTTTTTTTAAAACCAATAGTGAGCCAGAAGAAATCATTGGTTTTCTATCCGATGAAATAGCCAAATTGAATCAACTCTTTTTAAAGGATACAAATGATTGTGCTCAGACCTATATAACGGCTAAAATTATAGACCTGATTTTTTGGATACAAAACAAATATCCTTCATCAGGAAATTTTAAAGATATTTTGCCCATGCTTTTAAAAGTTGCCAATTTCGATGAAAATATGGTTAAGAATTGTTCTCGAAATTTTGGGTTGTACCAAATATATTACTCTACGATGTACCCAAATGATCTTAAAAATGCCTCGCCATGGCTATCAAACTTCGGCTATATATTCCATGCTCCGGCAGAGATCAGAGATTTTATACTACAAACCAATTATATTGGAAACTACAACTTTGCAAGGGATTATTTTAATTGGTGTAGTATTTTTAGCGAACTAGAACAGCATTTTTCGGAGATTTATTACACAGATTTTTTTCAAAACCATAAGCCTTGCAAACAAGATAAATGAAAAAACCGCCCTTCGAGCCCATCCTCTTCACGCTCCTCCTGCTACTGGCCCTAGTCCCCATTTGGTCAGTCACCTTTTTTGTCACGGGCGACGGTCCTTGTCATTTGTACAATTCCAAAATCCTGCTCGATTGGTACCGTGGTGAAGCGTTGGATTTTTACAAACCCTTTTATTTTCTCAATCCCAATCTGGATCCCAACTGGTTGACCAATTTGATACAGGTGCCACTCCTCATGCTTTTCCCTGCTCCGGTAGCCGAAAAGGTCTTCTTCAGTTTGTACATATTGCTCTTCGCCGGCGGCTTTCGTTTTTTATGCAGGCAGATCAATCCCGAGGCCGTTTTTTTGAGCGCACTGGGGATTTTGTTTGCCTGGAATCACATTGTGATGATGGGCTTTTTGAACAATGCCCTGAGCCTGGCACTGTGGTTTTGGGTGCTGGGGTATTGGTGGAAAGTGCGGGCCTCCAGAAATATTTTTGCGCTGTTGGGTTTGGCATTTTTACTATTTGCTTTGTATTTGGCGCACCCCATTGGCTTGTTTTTTGCTGGGTTGAGCATCATGGCGATGTTGTTGGGGCAGTTTTTTTACCAACAACAAAGCAACAGGATAACTGCCTTAAAAACCATGTTGATGCAAGGTGTTAAAGTGTTGTTGTTGAGCCTTCCCGGGCTGATTCTTTTTGCCCAATTTATCCTCAAACGGGAGTGGCGACCAGAAACGGGGCCAAGCTGGATCAAAATCCTGGACAATCTGGTTCGGCTCACGGCCTTGATCAACCTCAGCCGCGCCGAAAACGCAGTGGCAGCCGCCGTAAGTATATTTTGTGTCCTACTGTTTGTCTTGGCCATTCGTTTGCGCTGGCGCGAGCGACGCTGGCTGGAAAGTGATGGGTTATTGATTTTTGTGGTCATCAGCTTTGGAGTGATTTTGTTTCCCCCTTCTGGGCTGATGGGGGGCCTGGAAGTTCCATTGCGCATGGTGATGATTCCTTTTATTGCCTTATTGCTGTGGATGGCTACGGTAAAATTCCCTGCCTGGGCAAAACAAACTGGTATGGGTTTTGGCCTGCTGGCTACCCTTGCTTTTTTAGGGGTACGGCTGCCTATTCACCAGGCAGCCTCTGATTATGCGGAAGAAGTATATTCCTTGCGCTACCAAATCCCCGATCAATCGCGCATTTTGGTATTGAATTACGATTGGGATGGGCATACACTGGAGGGTAAAATAATCGCTGACAAAATCTGGCTCTTTACCCACCTTGATTGTTACCTCGGTGCACAAAGTAGCCTGGTCATTTCGGACAATTACGAGGCCAATTTCTGGTATTTCCCCACCGTTGCCCATTGGGAAACCAACCTGTACACCCAGACGGATAAAGATGGTATCAATTTCGACTATCGCCCGCCGCGTGCGGACATACTCAGTTTCAATCGACGTACACAAGGGCAGGAGATTGATTATGTGTTGTTGTTGAGTCCCAGTCCTGAATATGCTCAACACCCCTATACTTTAGAAATTATGGAGCAGTTAAATCAGGCTTACATCAAAGTTTCTACGACGGAATTGGGGCGAGCGATCTTGTATAAGAAGAGATAAAAGAAACCATAGAATATTTCATCAAAACTATATTCCTTATGAAAACACTGTTTGTGCTTATTTTTAGTTTGTTTGTGGGCTTCATTCAAGGCCAAAATTACATTCCCTATTACACCATGGTCAATGAGGGCAATAAATTCTTGTACCACAAAAAATACCAGGAAGCAGCCGATCAATATGAAAAGGCGATGAAGCTGGTCAAGTATGTACACTGCGATACTTACACAGCTGCTGCTATTGCCCAGTCGCATTTAAACCAATACAAAAAGGCGACTGCCTACCTTGAAAAATCGATTGAGCAAGGTGGAAATTACTACACCCAAATCCAAGGGGCTAGTTTTCAGGAAAAATACACCAATACTCCCGCTTATGAACAGCTGACTTCGGAAAATGCTCCACTTTTTAAAGTTGAATTTAACAGCACTTATATTCGTCAATTGGATAGTTTGTACCATATTGATCAAGACACCCTCCGAAAAGATGGAAAGCATCAGGAATCAGCAATGTATTCAGACAGTTTGAATTTTGCTGCTTTGCTCAAATTAATTGACAAATATGGCTTTCCTTCGGAGCAAATTGTTGGCCTCGCCGCAGCGCACCAGGCTGAAATCATTATCCATCACAACGCACGCCTTCCTAAAAATGAAGCGTATTGGCCGCTATGGCAAGATGCTGTAAAAAAAGGGGAGCTCAATCCTGAAGTATACGCATGGATGTACGATCAGTACTTGGCGTGGTTCAAAAAGGAGACTCCTTATTTTTATCATTGCATTGCCCCCATTGATAAGTTAAGCAAGGCGGAATTGGAACTTGTGGATCAGCATAGGAAAGAATGGGGTGTCCCAGCTTTGGCTGCTTTTGCTATTGAAACGACTGGTGGCGGGATGAGTTTCACGAAACTGTATTGAATTGACGAATTATTCGAATGACGAATGACGAATAGGGGCTATAACCTAAGATTTTAGGAAGCTTGAGATTGAAGTTACATTTGTTTGTACCAACCAACAAAACTTAGGCGACGCTCCCAATTCGTCATTCGTCATTCGAAAAATTCGTCATTCATCAAAATCCACTATTCTCCCCACTATCCTTCAAATCGTCATTCTTGATTTTGGTGTTGCGTGTTTTTGGCGCCTTGTTGAAGTCCAGTTTACCGAAGCGGTAGCTGAAAGACAAGCCGTAAGAGCGTTGCGCAAAGGAGTAGGAACTGGTTTGGCGGAAAGAAGCGCTCTCCAGTCGGGTGGGGAAAGTTACATCCCGTTTGAAGGGTTGTACCGCCACGATGCCGATGCTGCCTTTTTTCTTCCAAATCTCTTTACGAATGCCAAACTGACTGCGCGTATAAGCCGAACGTACGCCCTGGATGCCTACCCGTGGCGAAAGGTAAAACCCGTTGGCTTCAAAACGCAGCGTTTTGGATATGTTCCAGTTAACGTTGAGGTTGCCATTCCAGACAACACCCGAGTTGCTGACGCGCTCGCCACCCAAGAGGCCTTCACCAGTATAGTGCGAAACGGTTGCCCCGCCGCGCAGTTGAATTTTTTTGATGGTCACCGAGGAAAACACGTTGAAACCGATCGTGGTACTTTTCCCAATGTTCTGATAGGTCGTGATGCTGATACCATCGTCGATTTGGCCCAGGAAGGGTTTGATGCTGTTGATTAAAGCTGCCTGCTCGGCTGGGATGTTGTCTGCATCATTGATAACAATGGTGAATGGTTCGATGATGGCATTGGTGAACCGAGTGAAAATACCGGCGTTAAAAACGGCCCCACCTTTGAAGAAGGTATTGTAGTTCAACTCCAGTTGATCGGTTTGTTCCGGGAACAACAGCGGGGTGCCGACCGTGATGTCGCGTGGGTCGGTCAACTCGATGTAAGGGTTGACAAAACGCAGACTCGGGCGTTGGATGCGGTTGGCGTATGCCAGCTTGATCGAAGAGCCTGGTTTTTTCAGGTTGTGGTTCAAGATGATGCTGGGCAGGAAGTTGTCGTAATCCGAGCTAAAGGGTACTCGTTCCGCGTTCCGGTATTTGCCCGCGATGTCAGTGTGCTCGTAACGGGTGCCTGCAATAATCCCCCATTTTTCACCCAATTTGACGTTGAACGAAGCGTAGGCAGCTAACACATTTTGATCGTACAAAAACAGGTCGGAGCGCTGCGGGTCCTTCAGGTATTGCTGGCTGCTCTGGTCCAGTTTGCTGTAGGAAAAGTCGCTATCAATGTCGCGCATGACTCCTTTCAGGCCCGTTTCCAGTTTAACTTTTTTGCTAAATGGATGAGCATAATCCAATTGCAAGGTAGACTCCAAGTTGATGCCCCGGTTGTCGTTTTTTTCATCGCGCAGCAAGCTCGCGTCGTTTCCTGATTGGTTCAGGCTGTTTTTGGTAAAACTGTTTTGGCCCGTCAATTGAAAGGAAAAAGTCAGTTCCTGTTCAGGTGTTTTAAAGGTGCGCCGGTAATCGGAGTTCCAGTCAAAACCTCCGCGCAGGGAATTGGCTTCAGATATCCTGGTGTATTCCTGGCGGAAACCAGAAGCGGGATCGAGGAACAAGGCGTCGGTGGTGTTGTCCTGGATTTGGCCAAAACCATTAAAAGTCAAAGATGAGTTGATGCTGTTGTAAGCATTGAATTCGTAATTCATACCCAGGGTGCCGCGTGGCCCGTAATAGCTGGAATTACCATTGGTTTCCTGATCCAGCGTACGGGTTCCCGTGCTGAGGAAATCTTCACGCAAAAAGGTAGAAGTGGAAGGGCGAGGGGGAGTATAAAAACTGCCTCCGGTAAAGTTCAAGCCGAAGCGCCCTTTTTGGTAGTTCAGGGAAAGGTTGGCGTTGTTGGAACGGGTCCCTCCTGAGGCGGAAATGGTACCCGTAAAGCCTTCTGCCGATTTCTTCTTGGTGATGATGTTGATGATTCCCGCGCTGCCTTCCCCATCGTATTTGGCGGAGGGGTTGGTGATCACTTCTACACTTTTGATCTGATCTGCCGGGATGGATTTTAGGGCATCCCCAACGTTACCTCCAGAAAACAGGGCCGAAGGTTTGCCGTTGATCAAAATTTGTACGTTGCTGGAGCCACGCAAGGAAAGATTTCCATCACCGTCTACGGCTAATAGCGGCACGCGCTGCAAGACTTCCGAAGCATCGCCAATACTGGTGGTGATGTCCTTATCAGCATTGTACACAAACTTGTCAATTTTGTTTTCCATTACCGCCTGTTGACCAACGACTTCCACCGTTCCAAGATTGACACTCTCGGCTGCCAGCATAAAGTTGCCTGCATTGTAGTCGGGTTTTTGGGGAGTCAAAGTGATACCTTTGATGTTTTTGCTGCGGTAACCGATAAAGGAAAAACCAAGGTCATATTTCCCCAAGGCCACCTCCGGGAATTTGAAAGCTCCTTTTTCATCGCTCACAACTCCGTCGATTTGTTTTTGGGTTTGGGCATTGATCAGCACCACTGTTGCAAATTCAACGGGTTGACGGGAGCTGGAATCGAGTAGAATGCCAAATATGCGGCCTGTGATGCCTTGGCTAGGTTGTTGCCACGCTCCTGGCTGTCCACCCATTGCAGGTGCTTGAGTTTTTGCTGGAGCACCTGGAGTTTGACCGGGCCATTGCTGGCCAGTTTTTTTTGTGGTGTCCTGGGCTGGTTTTGCTGCTGGTTGTTGGGCAAAAAGCATGGCACCTAGGCCAAAAAACAGAAGGGTAAAAATTGATTTTTTCATTGTTTAATCCGTCCTATTACGGTGTTTATAACTGTTGCATAATGATAAATATGACTATTTAGAAGCCATCATTGCCTTCCCTTTGTTCATCACCACGGCCGTTTCGCTCTTTGAAATCCAGTTTACCGAATCGATAGCTAAAACTGATTCCATAAGAGCGTTGAGCAATCGCGTTTTGACTGAACTGTTCGAAGTTTGATCCATTCAAACGGTTAGGAAATTTCAAATACTTGGCGAAAGGTTGAACGGCGACGATCCCAATCGAGGCTTTCTTTTTCCAAATGTCCTTGCGCACTGCAAACGAACTTCGGGCATATGCGGATCTAGAGCCTTGCAAGCTTACCCGAGGTGCCGAATAAAATCCATTTACTTCTGCACGAAGGGTTTTGGAAAAAGTGTAACTCAGGTTCATGTTTCCGTTCCAGTAGGCACCAGAATTGGTTAGGCGCACTCCATTTACAACTCCTTCTCCGCTATAATAAATGACCGTTGCGTTTCCTCTTAATTGTAGTTTGTCCTTTAACGTAACTGAGGCAAAAAGGTTGCCACCAAAAGTGGAGCTTTTGCCGATATTCTGATAAGAGGTCAAACTCACTCCATCATCAATGATGCTTAGAATGGGCTCAATGATGTCGCGGGTAGCCCGGTAGAAAGTACCCAAATTCATGCTGAAGGCTTTGGCAGATTTATTGAAGGTCAGTTCGTATTGATTGGTAACTTCTGGAAGCAGTAAGGGGTTTCCAACTGTGATGTCACGAGGGTCACTTACGGCTACATAAGGATTGACAAAGTCTTCTTCCGGGCGTTGAATGCGTTGTCCGTAGCTGAACTTGATGCCACTGAGTTCGCTGAGTTTGTAATTCAGGGTAGCACTGGGAAGCACATTGCCATAGTTGGAGGAAAAAGGTTGACGCTCCGCATTGTCATAATCCCCACTGATGCTGGTACCCTCGTAACGGGCGCCTGCCAACAGTCCCCACTTTTCCGAAAGCTCTACATTGAAAGAGGCATAACCAGCATACACGTCTTGCAAATAATCGAACTGGTCTGAACGCAATTCATCCAGGATGAAAGTTTGAGTGTTTGCATCAAAATTGCGGTAATCAAAGTCGCTGTTGATGATCCGGAAAACTCCTTTTACTCCTGTTTCCAGTTTAACTTTTTCACCAAAGGGATGGGTGTAATCCAACTGGACAAGGGTTTCACCATTACGGGAGCGGTTGCCATTGCTTTCGTTGCGGTACAAGGTGGAATCGTTGCCAGATTGCTGCACTAGATTTTCCACCCTATCTTTATCATTTTCCAGCTGTACAGCAAAGGTTAGTTCTTTTCCAGGTTTTACAAAAGTACGGCGGTAATCGAAGCTCCAATCCAGGCCATTGCTCTGGTTGTCGCCAAAAGATTCCCTGGTGTATTCCTGACGAAGGTTTGCTGCAGGGTCAATAAAAAGAGCATCCGTAAAATTGGTGCTTTCCCTGCCTCTCCCACCAAAATTGACATTGGAAGAAACGCGGTTGTAAGCATTGATGTCGTAACTAAGTTCAAGGTTACCACGGCCACCAAAGCTTGTGCCATCCCCTTCTCCATTCTGCGTTAGTACACGTTCACCTGTGGCTAGAAAATCCCGGCGTACAAATTCGCTGATCGATGGTCGGGTAGGATTACCTCTGAAACCGCCACTAAAACTGAGGCCGAAGCGACCTTTGGCATAGTTGAGCCCTAAGTTGCCATTGTTGGAACGAGTGCCTACAGATGCCGAAGCATTCCCCGTAAATCCTTGTGGCGCTTTTTTACGGGTGATAATGTTGATGATGCCCGCACTGCCCTCGCCATCATACCGAGCTGATGGACTGGTGATGACTTCAATACTTTTGATTTGTTCAGCTGGAATGGATTTGAGCGCCTCCGCAACTCCTCCTGAAAAAATCGCTGAAGGCCTACCATTGATTAAAATTTGAATATTGCTGGAGCCCCGCAAACTGACCCCTCCGTTTACATCTACTGAGAGCATAGGAACTCTGGACAAAACATCTGAGGCATCGCCGCCTGCCGTTGAAACGTCTTTTTCAGCATTGTACACCAGTTTATCAATCTTGTTTTCAACAATCGCGGCTTGCCCTACAATTTCTACCCCTTCCAGAACATAGCTATCCGGAATCAGGTAAATGGTGTTCAGATTGAAGTCTGGCTTCTCTGGGCTTAGGTTGATACTTGACGTTTTGTTTTTGTACCCAATAAAAGAAAAGACCAATTGGTATTTCCCCAAAGCAACCTCATTGAATTTGAATTCTCCTTTTTCATCTGTGGTCAAGCCATCAACTTGATTTTGAGATTGGATCTCAAGCAACATTACGGTGGCGAACTCTACTGGTTGGCGGCTAATTGAGTCAATCAAAACTCCAGCGATTTTACCTTTTATTGAAGGCTTTCCATCTGATTTATTGCCAGGGCTTTGTGCAGCTAGGAAACAGGAATAAAAAATTGCAATCAGAAAAAGGATTCTGTACTTCATGTTTATAGTTATGTGGACATTAAGGGTGCAAAATTACATTGCTTTATTGCCCAGTACACCAGTTTAAGCGCAGATGGAGTAGAAGTGTTGGATAAAAAAGGAAAAAAATGCCCGATGGCAGGAGAGAGTCGACGAAAGGAATTCGAAGCGCTAGTATTTTTATGTGCCAAAACCAACTAACGCAGTTCGATTTGGTTCAAAAAAAGGGCCGTCCTCAGTCGGCACGGCCCATCATTCATGAGAAAACCACTTAGAATATAAGGAAAGCAAGATAGGAAAGACGAATTAGGAAGCTGTTAAAACCCAGTCAAACAGCTTTAAGGGGCTAGTGCATCAGCACCATTCAACATCAACAAGTCCTATTGTTCAGCCCCCATTGTGTCCAATTTATTCAATTGATAATGTTCAATGATTTGAGTCAGGTGTTGGGCATAATCTTCCATGGGATTATAACCTATTTTTTCCAAAGCTTTGGCCCAACGCTTGTAATTGGTTCCATATTTGAACAGTTCAGGATGTTCATTGCGCAGGTAAAGGCTATGCGCCCGCCAGCTTTCCCAGGCTGTTGCGACTGGAGTATTGCGCAAGGGAATGCCAAAATGATTGTTGCTAACCACCGCATCATTTAGGGTACCTGCCTGGCTCTCCAATAGTGCTTGTGCCATTTTGATACTGGCTGGTACGCCAAATTGTTGCATTTCCATAACTGCGACCCGGCGGAAACGTTTGATGTAGGCATCAATTTGTGCTTCCTGCGGGTTGGATGTTCGGGCTGTCTCCTGGCTGCTTGGTTTTGTAGGCAAAGCAATGGATTGAGCCATGCCAAATTGAGCTACACCTGCCTGGTCTGTTTTTAGACTGGATTGGCCAATCAACCAGGATGGCAATTTGAGGTTCAGGGTAAATCTTAAATCTTCTTTAAAGACCAAAAACATTGCCACTGCCAATATGCCCAATTTAAAATAAGGCACCCTTGGTTTTTCAAACAAATTGTGCTTAATTGAATGAACCAGGTATTTCCCAGCAACGTAGAGTTTTCCGATGCCCATCCAGGTCTGGCGAACGAGGTCGATCAGGTTTGGATAATTGTCCTCGGTATTGTTGTGAGCTGCAATTCCAGCAGAGGGGCGTCCATTACGGTTTGGCCCGCTTTCATTGGAGTAGGTGGTGTGGTATCTTGGTTGTGATGCGCCCATGATGGTTATTTTTTAGCGAGTAAAACATTCAACAATTTCAGAGATGGTCAATATCTCCGTCCTTGTTTGCAACACAACAAAGATAAAATTAAAAGTTTTAAAAAACAAATAATTTTAAAAATTTCTAAACAAAAATATTTCCAACAACTTTAAGCTTCAATTTTTGAGTGGTTTATATTTGGCTGCTTTTTGAAAGCGTGTATCGTTGATAAACCGGAGGTAAGGTTCCTCATTGACCGTTTCGAAGGTGTATTTAAAACCTTTGTCTACAGCTTTGCGGACATTCAGATAAAACTTTTCATTTTGTCCCATAAAGGCATACGACTCTGCAAGTGAAGTGTAGGGATAGGCTACATTGGTGTCAACGGCTATTGAATTCCGCGCGTAATACACTGCCGAATCGTAACGCTGTTGACTGTAATGAGCCACCGCAGCGAAGTTGTGCATTACTTGCAAATAGGACTTTACATCTTGACTTTCCTGATCGTTTTTGCTAAATACAACAATACCCTTTCTAGCCATATCTAAACATTTTTCGAAATTCTTTTTTCCAAATTCATTTCGTACAATTTGGGTTAGGGCATATACATTACCAGGATCGTACTCCAACACCTTATACAGCATTTTGAGCGCACTATCTTGTCGGTTTTCGTAAACCAAACTACCTGCCAGAAAAAGAAAACCTTCAGCCGATTCTGGAGCTTGCTCGCGCCCCTGTCTGTACAAATCCAGCCCGCCTGCAGTATCCAGTTTGAACTGAATTTTAAAATTGCCGTAGTAGGCATAATTGTATATATCCTTTGGAAATTCTTTGATTACTTGCTGAAAGGCTTTTTCTGCTTTATCAAATTTCTTTAGCTCTACGTAGCATTGAGCAAGGGTGATGATTGTTCGTGAACGTATAGTTTCCACTTTAGCAAATGTCAGTAGCCTTTCCAATATTTTGGTCGCTTTCTCATATTGACCTGTATGAAAATAGGATGTACCTAGGTTGGACAAAGCGGGTTCCAGTTTGGAGTCCAATGACACTGCCTTTTCATACTTTTCTATGCCTCCATTTATATTTTGTTGTCTTACCAAAATACTACCCCAGGCCAGATACGCCCATGCAGCTTCTTTGGGGCGCTCTTTAAGGATTGCTCTTGCACAGTCCATTGCTTCATCATAACGCTTCTGGTGGTAATAGTAGACGGCCAGGATATATGGATCTGACCAGCGTAGTACTTTCTCTGCGGCTTCTTTTAGCAACTTATTTACTCGTTTATCAATTGTAAGTGAATCGGTGTAATTGTGGACTTCTATTTTATTGGCATCACTAAAGCGCAGAGTGAGGGTCATGTCCTGTGCCAGGGTTGTCAGTTCTCCACTGACGGTGCGGTCTTTTTTACCCAATAACTGCTTTGCATAATACAATATGGTTTTGGTAGAAAAACCTACGCCCATTACACTCAAGTCCATTTCAGGTTTTAGAGCTGCATCAAATTTAACCGAGTCATTTTTTATGTCCCCAACATCAGCTTTGATTGCTGCTACTTCGTCCATAATTTTTTGGGCCAATACTAGTCCATTTAACCCCGATTCTTCTAAATGTTTGGGAACATGGAAGGTTTGAATGGAATAGGCATCTTTTCTCATTTCAAAATTGATGTTTCGTATCAACACCACAATGAGCACCAAACCAAATATTTTTGCAAGAATGATCATCCAGTCAAAAAACAGATGAAAGGTTGCCCGCATTTTCCTTTCCAGGGCAATATTTATATTTTTGGTGAACCCTTTCCAAAGTTTGTCGAAATAGGAGAATTTCATAAACTACTAGATTAACATTCAGCATTTTGTACATAAGAACAAGTCGAAACTTAAACAAGCCCCAAATCCAACTCCCTAAGGACAAAAAACAAAATACGGGCACCTCTTATCACAGAGATGCCCGCATTTTTTATCCTTACACGAGTAGTGTTGATCGATTAATACCGATCGTCTTCATCTTTGTAACGGTCATTGGTACCATAGTCGCTACCTTTGTTGTCACGGTAACCGCCGCC